>PFUR01000086.1 GCA_002790195.1 Flavobacteriales bacterium CG_4_9_14_3_um_filter_40_17 | reverse complement strand
ATAGCTTTTGTCCGAATAATTTTCATCCTAAAAAGCATCTAACAAACACTGAAAACTACCAATAGGCGAACCGTCTGGTAAATCTGAAGGTGTCTGTTTTTTCCACGGTTCAGCATCTTTTTGAAAGTCAAGAATCAAACGGGCATATTCGGCAGTGAATGCGTTTGAAGGCCATGATCTTTCCTCTTTTTTTCCTTTTTTTTGCTGAGATGCTAAGCCTTGAAATTGAAATCTGCGCAAAAGTTTATTCAATTTATCATTGATGATTGCTTTCACTTGCGGATGCACATTGTCCGCTGCGCCTAAATGCATCAAATTATCCAGCAATGAAAAATTTATTATCTGTTGGATTTCATTCAGATAAGCATCATTCCACTGTTTATCAAAGGTGTTGGCAAACAGTACCTCAACCAATTCATCCAAACCCAACTGATTGTCATCCAATGCTTTTTGCTGAATCATACGGGAAGCGCGTTGTGGATGAAATAGCAACCCAAAAACCATATCGCTCGCGGAAGCCGCGGCACCCAAAGCATCGAAGGCTACGCCTGTTTTCGATTTGAATGATTCGCGCGAGCGACCGTAACCAAAAGCACGGGGCGGAAACAGCTCCAAAATATTTTTGGGAATCGCCAAGGTTTCAGGAGATACCGACAATACCAAAGCATTTAGAGCTTCCCGTTGCTGTTCGGGTGAAACACTTTGCCAAACCGGTTCACCGTCACCTTTGATGGCATAATTATAATCTAAACCTCCAATGATTTTTGAAGCAGCTTCAGCTTGGTAGCGATGGAAATAATAGAGTGGTACAAACACATCTTCCAAAACTGAATAGGGTTCGTAGGTACGGATATTAGCCGTGGAAAATTGATCTATGGCTACTTTGCGGATTTGCAACATACGTGTCAATTCCACAGCAGCATTTGTGCCGTTGTCCCACAAATGAGCCAACGCATGTGCGCCGCCTTCGGGCCGTGCATCCTGATCGGTAATGTATCGCAAACCTGATTTGAACGAGTCATCCAATATTTTTTTGAGTGCTTGTTGCTCATTCACATTTGGCGGAAACTCGGAATATGCATAGGCCACCACAACTTTATCCCACTCGCCTATTCCGGTATCGTAAGCTTTTTTTATACTTAATTGACCCTTTTGCAAGTCCACAAACGGATGTGGGTAGTCCATCACCGAAGCCAAATTGTTGGTACTCGCGGCGAAATTGTGTGCAAAACCCAAAGTATGGCCTACTTCATGTGCTGAAAGTTGACGAATGCGCGCCAAGGCCATTTGCAACATCGGGTTGGTATTGCTGTCCGATTCGGCAAAAGGGGCAATCAGAGCCTGTGCAATCAAATAATCTTGACGGATGCGTAACGAACCCAAACTCACATGACCTTTGATAATCTCTCCGGTTCGCGGGTCGGAGATACTGCCTCCATAGGACCAGCCGCGTGTGGAGCGATGCACCCATTGAATCAAATTGTAACGCACGTCCATAGGGTCAGCATCTTCGGGCAACATTTCCACCTGAAAAGCATTGCGGTAGCCTGTGGCCTCAAAAGCCTGATTCCACCAACTTGCGCCTTCCAACAAAGCCGACCGAACAGGTTCGGGTGTTCCCGGATCTAAATAATAAACAATAGGCTCTACGGCATCACTGACTGCTGCATTTGGATCTTTCTTTGCCAAGCGGTGGCGCATGATAAACCTTTTAGTGATGTCTGAAGAAATTGGTGTGCTGTAATCCATATAGGAAAACGGATAAGAACCGGAGCGCGGGTCGTACACCCGAGGTTTGTATTGGCCATCAGGCAGCTCCACAAAAGAGTGATGCTGAATCACCGAAACATGCTCATCATCTGGAGACACGCTTTTGAGCCTCGCTCCTGCATCCGAGCCTGTCAAAGTGATGAGGGCTTCAAATTCTGAATTTTTTGGAAACGATTTGGTGCGCTCCAATGACAATGCGCTTCGCGATTTATCGAAACTAAAATTGCCTTGTTTGGCATTTTTCAAGGTGCCGGCAACGCCGTAGGCATCGTGCATCAGAAAAGGCGTGAAATCGATGATGTAACTATCTCCTTTTTTTTCTTTGATCTCAAAACCAAACAAAACAGAACGCGCAAAAGCTTCTTCTACCGATTTTTTTTCGGCTTGGTTGTCGGTGATAGCGCGATATTTTAAGTTGGGTTCGACAAGCAAAAGCTTGTTGCCCGCTTTGACGAATTTGACCACTTTCCCCTGCCCCAGCTTGCCCCTGTCAAGACCTATTTCGTTGGAACCTAAACCAGTACGCAGGGAATAGACATAAAGGAATTCGGCATCCAAATGGTTTACTTCCAGGTACAACTCGTCGGTATCTCCGTTGTAGTACGCATTAAAAAAACCTTCAAATTTTTGGAGGTTTTTCTTTTGGGCAAGAAATTGCGCAGACACGAAAGTTGAGCCCATCACAATTAATAAAGCTAGTGTTTTTTTTAGCATGGCTAAGGGAGATTGGTTTTTACTTCGATATTTGGCACTAAATTAGAAAAATTAATTTCAGTTTAACCTATTAGTACCCGGATTTTACGGATTCAGGATTTTTTACCATTAAAAAAAGCTAAATCCACTCAGATGAAAGAGCGTATAACCCGTAATAACTTCCGATTTAGACATCCTTGAAGGCCTCATGGAAGTGTTTCCGAGAATATAAGAACTGCTTGATTGGTCAAATTTTACAAAATTCATCAACAACACAAAATATTTCTGTAATTTCATCAAATCAAATTATAAAAAAAAATGTTATTTAATTATTTATAATACAACACTTTAAACAAAGTACCTTTTACCTTTTATTACAAATTTTACCTCTTAAACATTAATAGAAACCAGGTTTTCAAGAATTTTTTAATAGAAAATTAAGTACCTTTAAGTCATCAAAATGAAAATACTGCATTACTCAAATTTTAAAAATGGAAGAAAACCTATCTGATTATCTCGAACCTCATTATATACAGAGAAGCAACTGGCTTCGAGCAGCGGTTTTGGGTGCCAATGACGGTATTCTGTCAACGGCAAGCCTTGCTATCGGTGTTGCAGCAGCAAGCAATTTAAGAGAGCCTATTGTGCTCGCTACGCTTGCGGGTTTGGTTGCCGGGGCTTTGTCAATGGCTGCAGGGGAATATGTTTCCGTAAGCTCTCAAACCGATGTTGAAAAGGCTGATATTCTTCGTGAAGAACAAGAATTAAATGACATGCCGGAACTTGAACTCAAACGTTTGGCTGAAATATATGAGAGTCGCGGGCTTAAAAAAGAAACTGCTCTTATTGTCGCAAAAGAAATGACTGCTTATGATGCCTTGGGTACGCACCTGAGAGATGAGCTGGGAATCAACGAAATCAGTCAGGCTAAACCTATTCAAGCCGCTTTTGCTTCAGGTGCCTCATTTACTGTTGGAGGATTGTTGCCGTTTATTGTAACCTTATTTTTACCCCTACAGCAAATGGAATATTACCTCTATCTTTTTGCCATTGTTTTTCTTGCTCTTTTGGGATCTTTGGCTGCAAAAACTGGAGGCTCAAGCATAAAAAAAGCAATTCTTAGAATTACGTTTTGGGGTACAGTCGCCATGGGTTTAACTGCATTTGTCGGCTATCTGTTTGGTGTGAATTTAGCTTAAACCAAGCATTCATCCCTATAAATCATTCAATTCTTTTTCTTCTTCCCAAACAATCTTTTAAAAAAACCTTTGACACCCTTTTCTCGATAGGGTTGACATTCCAACGCGCTGTAAGCGGAATTGGGGAAATTGAAATCTGTAAGGTATTTTTTCCTCAATACTGCATCTTTTTCCATCGCGCTTAGCAGCTGTCCGGCTATCGGTAATGCCAAAGATGAACCTGAACCGTTTTGGTTGTAAAAATGCACATCGGGCGAGGAAGCGCCAACCCAAGTGCCTATTACCAAATTGGGCGTGTAGGCGATAAACCATGCATTGGTATAATCTTGAGCTGTGCCCGTTTTTCCGGCGAGATCGGCATGCATACCGAATTGGGTACGTATTTTTGTTCCCGTACCTTGGTTGATTGCTCTCTGCAAAATTGCAGTTATCAATTCGGCTGTTTCTGTACTAAAAACCTGTTCCGCTTCGGTATCTTTTCTTTGATACAAAGTTTTTCCTTGGGCATCTGCAATTTTTTCAATCAATACCAGCTCGGCCATTATCCCGCGGTTGGCAAACGAACCATAGGCGCGGACAATCTCGAAAAGCGACAGATCGAGCGTGCCCAAAGCGATGGAAGGTGTTTTGGCAGGGAAATGCGGAAAATGCAGTCGGGAGGTGGTGTTGATGAGTTTTTCCCTACCCAATTTAAAATACAGATCGACCGTGGGCAGGTTGATAGAATTTGCCAACGCATACCACATCGCTACCGTGCTATCCCGAGTAGATTTGTGATCAAAATTTTGTGGTTGCCAATTGTCGTATTCCGGATATTTCTTTTCCTCATTCTTGAGGTAGGTGCAAGCATTGAAATTATCTTCCAATGCCGCGGCATATAAAATAGGCTTAAAAGCAGATGCAATTTGCCGATGTGATAGCACCATATCAAAGGGCAATATCCGGTAGTCATTGCCGCCTACCCAACTGAGGACGGCTCCGTTTTTGGGATTGGTGATAAGCACTGCTGCGTGAAGCATCTTGTAATAATGCCAAAGGCTGTCGAGCTTGTTCATGCTTCGGACCTTTGTACCTTCCCAATCAAACACTTCCATTTCCCTGTTTTTCAAGTCAGAATCGGAAGCCCATTTCTTTTTTTTGGCATGCCACCGATTTTTAAAATTCCGGTTTTGAAGTTCTTTGTCCAATACTTTTTGCATCGCCGCCAGCTGTTTTCGGATGCTTTCAGCGGCCATCCCTTGCATTTGCATGTTGAGGGTGGTGTATATTTTCAAACCGTCTTGCTCGATATTGTGGGCTTTGCCGGTCTTGATTTTGATGTTTTCCAAAATGTCAAGTGTATTTTTCTTGATCTGATAAACAAAGTAACCTGCCGGATTCTCTATATTGATGTTTTCGTAGTTCAGATAGAGGGGCAATTTTTTCAGGCTGTCTGCCTCTTCTACGGATAGATACTGCTGTTTTTCCATCAAAGCCAAAACCGTATTTCTGCGTTCGAGGGAGTGTTGCGGATTCAGCCGGGGATTGAAATAAGTATTTGCCTTCAGCAAACCAATCAAAACCGCCGATTCTTCTGTTTTAAGTTCACGGGTGGTTTTATTAAAATACCTATGTGCCGCAGACTCCACTCCATACACATCTTCGCCGAAAGGCACTGAGTTGAGATAGAGCAACAACAACTCTTCCTTGGTGTAAAGGCCTTCCAAGCGGGCGGCAATAATCATTTCTTTGGCCTTATTGACCGGCATGCTCAAGATGCTGTAATCCTTACGACCGAAAAGATTTTTGACCAACTGTTGCGTCAAGGTACTGCCGCCTCCACCTTTGCTGTCGCGAAAGAGAATACTTCTAAAAAAAACGCGGACATAACTTTTCAAATCGTACCCTTTGTGGGTGAAAAAGCGTTTGTCTTCTGTTGCAATTAATGCATTTTTAAGTTGCTCAGGTACATCTTCCCAAGTGATGTTGGTGCGATTTTCAGCAAAAAATTTCCCGATAATGATACTGTCTGACGAAATTACCTGCGAAGCCTCTTCGTTGCTGATGTCGGCCAATTCTGCCTTACCCGGCAAAGAGCCGAAAACGCCGAGATATACACTCCCAAAAAACGACCCGCCCAACAGGACGAGTGAAAAGATGAGAAGAGAAAAATATTTCAGATATTTTATTAAAGTTGATTTTTTGGGGAACTGCATGTCGAATTTTTCGTGTTTTTCTATATCGATGGTGTCAAAATTTCTTTAAAAAACCATCAGCAATGCTACAAAACGAAATTAAACCTACTTTTCGTCTATATCTTGTAGTATAATTTGAATTTTGGTTTACAATTAGTAAAGTTACCATTCAAAGCAAAGTAAAGTTCTATTTTCAGCCTGTTATGTTTTGAGATTATTTGATTAGATTTGCTTTGAAATCCCTTTACTGTGTTATTAGCATATTTAAAAGTCAATATGATTTATATACTAATAATTTTAGAAATAATGGAAGATTTGTTTGTAAAATATAGCAAAAGTTCAATTAAAATGAAAAGCATCCATTTATTTTTTAAGCTGCTACCGGCATTTTTTGTTTTTTCATGCCTAAGTTTCAGTCCTGAAAATAAACATTATGAAGTTAAAACATATCACAGTCTAAGCAAGCCTTTTACAGATACACTATTTTTCCCAATTGAGAATGAAGACGAGATGATTACATCCATAGAGATGGAAATTTCGGGTTATGTGAATGGAGGGGCAACGCTCGAAATTGAAAATGGAGCAGGTAGATATTTTAGATTAAAATTAGAAGGCAAACTGGACGAAAAATATCACACCGAATGGTATCAAAATAATTTTGAAATTAGGTACTTGCCTACATTATCTTTTGAAGGGGATAGTTTAAAAATAAGATACCGTATGCAATAATTTTGTAATGGAAACAAATTCAACTTTTTAAGGTTTCAAGGTCTCAATAAAATTCAATCATGCTTGCAGAACAAGTACACCAAAAAAATCCAAATTAATTGTAATTTCACCATTCAGATTATTGTTCACTTATATCAGAATAATTCTTAAAAACACATACCATGAAGATTACTTTTTACGGACATTCCGCGCTTGGAATTCAAATCGGTAACAAGCATTTGATGGTCGATCCGTTTATTACTGCGAATGAAAAAGCGGCGGGAATTGATATTTCAAAACTGAAAGCAGATTACATCTTGGTTACACATGCTCATCAAGACCACATACTCGATGTGGAAGCCATCGCTAAAAACACGGGGGCTAAAGTAGTTTCAAACTACGAAATTGTCACCCATTTCGGACAAAAAGGCATCGAAGGCCACCCGATGAATCACGGAGGTAGTTGGAATTTCGATTTCGGAAAGCTGAAATTCGTCAATGCTATTCATTCCTCATCCTTTGCCGACGGTTCGTATGGGGGTAATCCGGGCGGTTTTGTGATAGAAACCGAAACTAAAAACATCTATCTTTCCGGCGATACGGCACTCTCCTATGACATGAAACTTATCGGTGAACAAACCCAACTCGATTTGGCTATTTTGCCGGTGGGAGACAACTTTACCATGGGTGTGGACGACGCGCTGAAAGCTGCACAGTTTTTAAACGTCAATAACGTCTTGGGCGTGCATTTTGACACGTTCGGATACATCGTCATCGACCACGAAAAAGCTGTAGAAAAGTTTTTGGACAACGGTGTCAAACTACATCTTTTAGAAATCGGCGAAAGCATAAACATCTGATTTTGAAAGTTTCATTTCAAAAATATTTACTTAATTTTAAAAAACCTTCCGGCACTTCAAGAGGAATACTTCACAACAAAGAAACTTGGTTTTTGACACTTGAGGAAGGTAATCAAAAGGGAATTGGTGAATGTGCTGTTTTTCGTGGCCTGAGTGCAGACGACCGCCCCGATTACGAAGAAAAACTACGGTGGGTGTGCGATAACATTCATTTGGGCAAAACCAAGCTTTTGGAAATGCTCAAAGAATTTCCCTCCATTCAATTTGGATTGGAAACAGCTTTTTTATCATTAGCAGGCAAGCATCCGTTTGAAATTTTTCCCTCCGATTTTGTTTCTTCTCAAGCTTCCATCGCCATCAACGGACTGATCTGGATGGGGAATGATGCTGAAATGCGCGACCAAATCAATCAAAAAATCGCGGAGGGTTTTCGGTGTATCAAACTGAAAATAGGCGCAATCGATTTTGAAACCGAGTTACAGTTGTTAAAAACCATTCGAAATGATTTTTCACCGGAAGCAATCGAACTTCGGGTAGATGCAAATGGTGCCTTCTCGCCTACTGATGCTTTACAAAAACTCCATCGATTGGCAGCATTGCATATTCACAGCATCGAACAACCCATCAAGGCGGGGCAAATAAACGAAATGGCTTCATTGTGCGAAAATCCGCCGTTTCCCATCGCGCTTGATGAAGAATTAATCGGTGTGTTTGAAAAAGAAGATAAACTGAAACTGCTCAAAACCATTCGCCCGCAATTCATCATCCTAAAACCTGCTTTGGTGGGCGGATTTTTAGGCGCAAAAGAATGGATTGGCCTTGCTGATTCACTCGGAATCGGTTGGTGGATAACCTCCGCTTTAGAAAGCAATATCGGCCTAAACGCCATCGCGCAGTGGGCTTGCACGCTGAAAAACACGCTGCCGCAAGGACTGGGCACCGGCGGGCTTTTCACAAACAACTTCGACAGCCCGCTTACCGTAACCAACGGCCAACTTTGGTATGACTCGTCTAAAAGTTGGGATGTGTCTTTTATTTAGAACATGAGTTCGATTAAACCAAAATGTGTCAGTTTGAGTGATTCCGATGAGGCACGAATCGGAATTGTATCGAAAACCATTATTTTGGATTCAAAAAACGTCATCCCGATAAAAATAATCGAACTCAGGTTTATAAACCAGTTTTCAAATTATATCAATTGCCCAAGCCTTTTTTAGCAAATAATGAACTGTCTTTCTTGCTTTTTATTCAATTGTTTATTCCGATTTTTCTATTAAATTTGTAACCCTTGTGTAAGGTTAAACAATTTGGTTATGAATGAATATATGACACTTTCAGAAACATCTGAATACATTGGAAAAAGCAAAGAAACATTGAGGCGTTGGGATAAAGAGGGAAAACTTTCTGCTGTACGTGAACCAATGAGTAATTACAGGGTTTACAGAAAATCTGATGTAGATACTTTGTTTGCCGGTTTTTTGGATACAAATAGTCAAGAAACGGTTTCAAATTATGTTAAACCACATAATGAATATACCGTTTTAGAACTTTTTGCCGGCGCAGGAGGTTTGGCGGTTGGAATGGAAAAAGCTGGTTTAAAATGTGTAGCTTTAAATGAAATTGATAAATGGGCTTGCAATACTTTGAGAAAAAATCGTCCGAATTGGAATGTCTTGGAAGGTGATATTAAGTCTTTTGATTTTTCTGAATATCATGATAAAGTTGATGTAGTAACTGGTGGATTTCCATGTCAAGCATTCAGTTATGCCGGAAAAAAATTAGGTTTGTCAGATGCCCGGGGAACTTTGTTTTACGAATATGCAAGAGTTGTAAAAGAAGTGAATCCTCCAATCTGTATTGGTGAAAATGTTCGTGGATTATTAAGTCACGAAAATGGAAAGACGTTGCAAGGAATGATTTCAATTCTCGATGAAATTGGATATAATGTTGTACCTGTTCAAGTGCTTAAAGCAATAAATTACAATGTTCCGCAAAAACGTGAACGATTAATTTTAGTTGGGATTAGAAAAGATATTGATTTGCAATACGAATATCCAAAACCATATAAAAAAATATACAATTTAAAAGACGCACTTAAAAAAGGTGATTTGTTTGATTGTGATGTTCCAAAATCAGAAGGTTCAACATACCCGAAAAGCAAAATAGATGTGTTGAAATTAGTTCCACAAAAAGGATATTGGCGGGATTTACCTCTTGAAATTCAAAAAGAATTTATGGGCGGAAGTTTTCATCTTGGTGGTGGAAAAACAGGAATTGCAAGAAGAATTGGTTGGGATGAACCTTGTTTGACATTAACTTGCAGCCCGGCACAAAAGCAAACCGAAAGATGCCATCCCGAAGAAACCCGGCCGTTCACGGTTCGGGAATATGCAAGGATTCAAACTTTTCCTGACGATTGGAAATTTGAAGGTTCTGTTGCGCAACAATATAAGCAGATTGGAAATGCTGTTCCTGTTAATTTAGGAAAAGAAGTAGGTTATTCAATTATTAATTTTTTGAATACCTATTACAACTTATCAAAACCGAGATAATAACTATAATTTTCAAAAGTTATTTGATCTAAAATAACTCTTTTTGAAGTCTTGGTTTCTGACTTTATTTCATCCAATGCAGAATTTTCTATAACTGTATCGCTTTTTTGTATTGAATTCAAATAGTCGTTTATAGCTGTTGGCAAGACTTTGTACAATTGAAAAAGTGCATTTTCTTTACCTGAAAGTAACGCATAAAATTGGTCGCCTGAAATTTTGTACACCCTGCTATGACTGTATTCTTTTCCATTAATTTCTCCTTTCCAAAGTTCACAAAAACTACTTTTTGCTAAAACTTGAACCCAATAACATTTAGATTTTTTATATGAGTCCGCATATTTGGATAATTTCTGGAAAAGAGCTTCTGCTGAACTACTATTCATCGTGTTATGCTTGTTTTTGATATCCGCAAACAAACTGTCGTCATGCGCTTTAATGTCAAAACCACTCAGATTTCCAACTTCAAAACCTTTAATTCCGCCCAATATTTGCTCGTGAAAAGTCCCGATGGAATTGTTTATTGATTTATCGATTTGGCGCAATATTTCAGCTTGAATTAAACTTTCCTCGTCAATGTTATTGAATTTTGCATCAAAAGTTAACTTGATCGTGTCAACCTTATTGGTGTAAAAATTCTTTTTTGAAATGTTGTTTTTAGCTTTTAGGTATGCTTTGTGAAGATTTGCTACGCAATCCAAAAAGTGTTCATCCGAAATAAAATCAACATATTTATACTTCATTTTAATCTCATCGTTATTATTCATTGCCTAAATTAATACTTTTTGTTGAAGCTTTATAATAGGTTTTTATTTTTGTGGTATGAGATTGAATAACACCCATATAAGAAACATCAAATCTAAGTATTCATTTAGTTACTTCAGCTTCGCTCAGTAACCAACGCTCAACCACTGTTGTATCAGATTAAATAACGCACCTTCACAACGTTGATATGGTGTTTTTGATGGCCCAAAATGATAAATCCCAAAGCACGTACCGACATGGTATTCCCACCGATGGTTCCTGCCCGAAGCAACATTTCATCTGAAAAAGATTGAAAAAGACTGATGGTAGAAGTCCTAACAGTTTTAAATTCAGCGATTAGATCGCTTTTTGATCGTTTATTTGCATCTGAAAACGGAACATAATCGTTTTCCTCAAATCCGCTCAAATCTGTTTGGTCGTTGCGGGCAAAACGCAAAGCGCGGTAACTGAAAATACGCTCGGAATCAATCAGGTGGACAATTACTTCTTTGATTGTCCATTTGTTTTCGGCATAAGCAAAATTGAGCTTATCTTCTGAAAGTGAATTTATTAAATCAACAAATTCATTTCCAATCAACTCCAATCCAGTTAGGATGTCCAACTCCTGCCCTATTTCTTCAATATAAGGTTTGTAAAACGGGGCGTATTCAGAATTATTCAAATCATTATAGGGCATAAAAATCTATTTTAAGCAGAATTCCTGCTGGCGTTGATGTTGCCGAAAAGCGAGCGCGTAACCATTTTTTCGTAAGTCTCAATCAGTTTTTGGTTGGGCGAATCCGATTTTTTTAACTGTTGAATTTTCAACAATGCATATTGCTGTATGGTCAACAATGGCAATACGATATGTTCCCTTATTTCAATAGACGCTTTACCATCCGGATGGTTTTCCATCAAAGTTTTATAACCTGAAATTTTGAGCAAAAGCCGCTTGGTTTCCTGAAATTCGTTGTGAATGATTTTCCAAAATTCACCGAACTCAGGATCGTCTTCCATGTAGGCTGTCAACTGGAAAAACGATTTGGTCAGGCTCATCATGCTGTTGTCTATCAGGGTTTTGAAAAAACCCGAACTTTGATACAAATCTGCAACTTTATCCAAATTGCCCGCCTCTTCAAACGACTTGATGGCTGCGCCCACACCGTAGAATCCAGGTATGTTTTGCTTGAGCTGGCTCCAACTTCCCACAAACGGGATGGCTCTGAGTGCAGAAAAATCAAGAGTTTCAGACTGGCTTCGTTTGGAAGGCCTGCTGCCGATATTGGTTTTTGCGTAATATTTGAGCGTACTCATTTTTTCGAGATACGGCAAAAACTTCGGATGGTTCTTAAAATCTTTGTAAGCTTGATAACTGATTTCTGCCAATTGGTCTAAGGTGCGTTTTTCCTCTTCCTTCAAATCGTCATCGGCAGATTTGAAAATTTCGTTGGTGATGCCTGCGCTAATCAGTTGCTCAATGTTGTACTGGCAAGAATCCAAAGTTCCAAAATTGGAGCTAATAGTCTGCCCCTGAACGGTTAATTGTATTTCTTCGTTTTCTATATTGGTTCCCAATGAAGCATAAAACTGGTGCGTTTTTCCACCTCCACGCGCCGGCGGCCCGCCTCTCCCGTCAAAAAACACAACTTTGATGTTGTTTTTTTGCGAAATAGCACTCAGCGTTTCTTTGGATTTATAAATTCCCCAATTGGCCATCAGGTAGCCGCCGTCTTTGGTGCCATCCGAAAAACCCAACATAATGGTTTGCTTATTTTCTCTTCTTTTGAGGTGCTTACAGTATAATCTGTTGGCATATAAATCAGCCATTACCTTTTCTGCAATTTTCAAATCGTCTATGGTTTCAAAAAGCGGAACGATATCGACTGATGGATTTTTCCAATCACAAAATCTAACCAACGTAAAGGCTTCCATGATGTCGAGCAAACTGCCGCAATTGCTGATCACATAGCGGTTGGAACCCCGCTCTCCGTTACGTGATTGTATGGTTTTCATGGCATAAATAGACGCGATTGTTTTTTGGGCCATCTCGTCTTTTATTTCTTCCGGATTAATTTTAAAATCAATGTGAGTCAAAAACTCAACTTTCTGTTCATCGGTCATTTTTGCATAATTATCCGGGAAAATAGAACCGTTCTTGACAGAAAATTGTTTGGCAATCTCTTCCATTACCTGACCGTGAACGCGACTGTCTTGGCGTATGTCTAAAGACGCAAAATGGAATCCGAAGATGTTGATTTTGTTTATAAAACTGTCTAATTCTTCCAAATAAAGCGATTGGTGGTTTTTTATTAAAATAGATCTCACATCCATCAAAATATCCAAGATGTCTCGGGCAGAAATTGTAGGTTTTCCTCTGTGCAAAAATGTATTGAAATACAAAACTTGTTCGAGGTCGGCAAGTGGCTTTTCCAATTTGTCAAAAGTCAACTTCCGCTTGAGATTTTTTAAATCTCTCGCATAGTTTCTCAAAATTGAAAACCTTAATCTTTCAGCCACGTCCAATGTCGTTTGAGTCGTTACAAAAGGATTTCCATCTCTGTCGCCGCCGGGCCAAAATCCGAGATCTATGATCTCATTATTGTTATCAGCCTCCTGCAACGAATTGTATTGTAAGTAATTATAAATATTACTAACCGCTTTGTAAAACACATTTTCAAGATACCATATCAAACTGACTGCTTCGTCAAAAGGGGTGGGTTTTTCTTTTTTGAAGAAAGGTGTTTTTCCCAGTTGTGCTAATAAGTGCTTGATGCTGATTAAATCATCATTTTCGATGGCTTTTGCCAAATCGGTGATAATTCCTAAAACCGAACCCGGGTAAAACTGCGTCGGGTGTGCGGTCAGTACAGCGCGAACCTTAAATCGTTTCAGGAATTCTTTAAGTTCATCCTTTTTGCCTTTCTCTTGCGCTTCGTCTTTCACTCCTCGCAGCGTTCCCCTGCCATCCATGTTATTTACAATAGGGAAAGCCGCATCTTCAATGGCATCAAAGAGCACAACTTGCCTTTCGATGTATTGAATAAACTTGAAGAGCAACGATATTTTTTCTTCTTCCGAAGGCTTTTCTTGATATTTTAAAAAGAAATTTTCAACAATTTGGGAAGGGTTTAGTTTTTGTTTAAACCCATTTTCACAAACTTCAGAAAACAAAGGGATGAGCACACCTGTATTGCTGATTTTGTCAAAAGGAAGCGTGATAAAAATACTATTGTAAATTTGGTATTTGGAAAGGACGTATTGATTGAATCGTTCTAATCTTGGTAGTCTGTTCATTGTGTTTTTTTGATAAAATTAAACAAAAAACCCTCTTTATAAAATGAAGAGGGTTTTTAAAAGTAATTTTAAGATTAATGTTATAAATCTTTAAAAATTGTATGCATCAATCGTTTTTTGTCATTGATACTTTCTTCAAGCGAAATCATGGTTTCCGTTCGCAAAACCCCTTCTATATCATCGACCATATAGATAATTTCCTTGGCATGTTGGGTGTCTTTAGCCCTTATTTTGAGAAAAATATTAAACTTACCGGTTGTGACATGCGCTACGGTTACATAAGGAATCTCACTTATTCGCTGCAGAACAAATTGAGTTTGAGAAGTTTTGTTTAAAAATAAGCCTACGTAAGCGATAAACGAATAGCCTAATTTTTCATAATTCAAGGTCAAAGAAGACCCCATGATGATGCCTGCGTCTTCCATTTTTTTAACCCGGACGTGTACAGTCCCGGCTGAAATCAATAATTTTTTTGCGATGTCCGTAAATGGAATTCGCGTGTTGTCAATCAACATATCTAAAATTTGATGATCTACCTCATCGAGTTTAAATTTCCCCATAATATGATATTTAATAGGTCTGTATTTTCAAGAATGAATAATTTTTTTGTAAAATTAGTAATATTTATTCAAGAAAATACTAATCCGTTTGTAATTTTAACACTTTCCTCTAATTTAAACGTTGCCGGCTTTCCAAGAAGATCATTCAAAAAAGCTGATTCGTTGGGGTACAAATAATTTAAATCAAAAACTTTATGCCCAAAAAAGCCGGATAAATCACCTATTTTTTCAACATAAGCTGTCAAATTCATAACATTATCCTTTAAAATTTCCCTGTACATTATTCCTACATCTAAAAACTGATTGTTTTCTATCGGGATGTTGCGAAGAATGATATCATAAAAAAGTTGTTGATTTTCAGGTATTTCTAAATATTCCTTGTAATCAACCTCATCCCAACAATCCTTTGCGATAAATTCAGCGGCGGAAAGCAATGCACAAAACATAAAAAAACGGGTTTCTTCTCGTTTGTAATCACCCGGGAAATGACCGGCTTCAAACAAAATCGTAGGCGTGCCTAAGGATTGAAACGTGTCGCCTGCACAGTTGAGGTTAAAAGCATCCGAATACCGCCCTATTTGACCGGGCAAAAACGGTTGAAGTGTGTGATTGATGTGCGCGATTACTTGCATACTTTTTATTCTTTGCCCTGTAAGCTTTCTGTCGCGATCGGACGCAGGCGAGAGAAATGATAGGGTCGCAGGTTTGGGCTTTATTCCCGCACTGAAAATGGTTCGCTGATCGTGTAAATTGAAACAGAAATCTGGTTTAATCCGCCTATACAAAGCTCGTAAAATCTTACTTTCTGGCTGAGAAAGCTCCTGCGCGTCTCTATTTAAGTCAATTTGATTGGCATTTACACGAGTATAACATTCGGCTCCATCCGGATTGAGCATGGGAATGATATGAAATGTCACGCTTTTCAGAAGAAAATCGGCTAGTTTAAATTGATTGGACTGTCTGAGAAAATGAATCATATCAAACATCGCTTTGGTAGGTGTAGATTCATTTCCATGCATCTGCGACCATGCTAAAATTTGAAGAGCACCGGTTCCGAACTTGTAATACTTGATGGGGTTTCCCAAAACGGAAGTTCCAAGAATTTCAATTTCCAAAAAATCTAACAGCGGTTTTTCAGCTTGCTCAATATCGCTCGGAGGCAAATATTTACCATAGAGCTGCTCAGATTTTGAAGCTTTAAAATAGCACTTGTAATCTTGTAGAAACATAGCCGGTTGATTTGTTTACAAAATTAAACAAGCGATTGTTTACAATTGTAATAATCATGAATATACATTTGTAAACGAAATAAAGGAAGATTTCCTTTTAATTTTATCAAAGTTTACATTTTTAAATTGAAAGATTAATAGTGATGAATAATAAATTATATATCAATTTAATAAACTATTATACATTAAGTTTTACTTCATGTTGTTATGAATTATTTTACAGTTTTTTTATTAAAATTAGCCATTAATTATTACATTTGTAAACCTATTAATCTGTGAAATGATAAACACGGAATACTTCATAAAAAGACTACAAACCTTACTCCAACATTATGGGTTGACGGCCTCTGCATTTGCCGATTCTTTGAATGTACAGCGGTCGAGTGTTTCTCATATTGTTTCCGGAAGAAATAAACCCAGTCTCGATTTTGTGTTAAAAATCGTTCACGCCTACCCTGAAGTTGATTTGCAATGGCTGCTCAACGGCAAAGGAAATTTTCCTAAAGAAACCCAATCTACATCAGAAAATACATTTGTAAATAAATCGGAGGAGCCTCAATCCAGTCTCTTTGAAAAAAAAGAGGCAACCGAAAATCTTTCGATAAAAGTGGATAGATTACAAAACTTGCATGCGACTGCAAACGGTGACATTGAACAGATTGTGTTTTTTTATAAAAACGGGCAATTTAAAATTTACAAACCATCCGATTGAGCTAGCTCACCCCTATCCATTAAAGAATTCTTACCGCCTATTCGATTTTGAATCCACAAATACATTTCTAATGGAAGTTTGCCAATTTCGGCAAAAGTTGTAATTTGACGCATTGTAAAACATTCAATGATACCCGATACACTTTTACATCCGATTGAATATACCAAAGGAGTCGGCACCGCGCGGGCAGAAGTTTTGCGGTCGGAATTGGGTATTCATTGTGGCTTGGATCTTCTCCAATTTTTTCCCAATCGGTACGTTGACAAATCCCGGTTTTATAAGATTAATGAATTAATTGCTTCGGGCATGGAAGTTCAAATTATCGGGCGGATTGTTCATTTAAAAACGATCGGACAGAAAAGGGGAAGCCGATTGGTTGCCACTTTTGTCGATGAAACCGGGCAAATGGAATTGGTGTGGTTCCGGTCTCAAAAATGGTTTTCAGAACATCTAAAAATAAATGAGCCTTATGTGGTTTTTGGCCGAGTCAACCTGTTTAACGGAATTTTTTCCTTGCCACATCCGGAGATGGAATTGCTCAAAGACTTTGAAGTTTCTTTCAAACCGGGTATGCAGGCCGTCTATCGTTCATCTGAAAAACTCACCAACAGAGGCATCACCAACCGGTTTATCAGCGGGCTTATCGCGCAGTTTTTTAAAAATACGGCTGCTCATTTTGAAGAATCTCTATCAGGCAACATCTTGCGTACATACAGGATGATTTCCAAAACAGAAGCGCTTTTTGCCATACATTTTCCTGAAAATCCAGAGCAGTTAGCCAAAGCGCAATTCAGGCTTAAATTTGAAGAATTGTTTTTTATTCAACTTCAACTGATTGCCAAAAACCTGTATCGAAAAAATAAAATAAAGGGTTTTCGCTTTGAGAAAATAGGCACCTATTTCAATCTTTTCTATCACAATCATTTACCCTTTGAATTGACAAATGCACAAAAAAAAGTTTTGAAGGAGATAAGAAATGATTTGGGTCAAAACGCGCAAATGAACCGCCTTTTGCAAGGGGACGTTGGCTCCGGCAAAACCATTGTCGCACTGATGGCGATGCTGATAGCAATTGACAACGATTTTCAAGCCTGCTTGATGGCTCCGACAGAAATATTGGCCAATCAGCATTTTCAGTCCGTTTCGAATCAGTTGAAAGACATGGGCTTAAACGTCCGTTCGCTGACCGGTTCGACCAAAAAGACAGAACGAAAACTGCTTTTAGAAAAATTAGAATCCGGCGAAATCCATATCCTTATCGGCACACATGCATTGTTGGAAGATCCTGTACAGTTCAACAACCTCGGCTTGTGCGTCATTGACGAACAACACCGGTTTGGCGTGGCGCAACGTTCCAAAATGTGGTACAAAAACGAATATCCCCCTCACATTTTGGTAATGACCGCAACCCCTATTCCACGGACATTGGCGATGAGTTTATACGGGGATTTGGATTTGTCTGTTATCGACGAGCTCCCGCCCGGCAGAAAGCCTATCAAAACCATCCATCTATATGAAAGTAAACGATTGAAGTTGATTCGTTTTATGAAAGATGAAATCCAAAAAGGAAGGCAGATATACATCGTTTATCCATTAATTCAAGAGTCTGAAGTTATGGATTTAAAAAATTTGGATGAAGGTTACTTGGCTTTGTTGAGAGATTTCCCAACGCCTAATTATCAAGTGAGTGTGGTGCACGGAAAAATGAAAGCGGAAGACAAAAACCGGGAAATGGAGCGGTTCGTCAGTGGCGCAGCCAATATTATGGTGGCCACAACGGTCATAGAAGTTGGGGTTGATGTACCCAACGCAAGTGTGATGGTCATTGAAAGCGCGGAGCGTTTCGGTTTGTCTCAACTCCACCAACTCAGAGGGCGCGTGGGGCGTGGCGCAGAACAAAGCTTTTGTATATTGATGAGCGGCAACAAACTCTCGAACGAAGCCAAAACCCGCTTGGAAACCATGGTGGCTACCTCCGATGGTTTTGAAATTGCAGAAGTCGATTTGAAACTGCGCGGGCCGGGCGATTTGATGGGAAAACAACAAAGCGGCATACTCAACCTAAAACTGGCAGACTTATCCAAAGATCAAAACATCTTGATGATGGCAAGGCAGGAAGCTATTGAAATTTTCAGGAACGACCCTGCATTATCAAGCAAAGATAATATGCCAATTAATAAAGCATACGCACACCTAAACAGTGAAAAGGGTATTTGGGGATATATCAGTTAAAAATAGTTTTTTAGAATTTAATAGACTTTGGTTTTACGTTTAATCAATTCTTATTAACTTGAATTTTAATCAATATCATTAAATGTTTTATATTTGAACATCCGATGATGTCTCCCCTGTTTATTTAAAAATATTTCTATTGAATTCTAACTAATCAAATTTATAAAATGAAAAAAATTAACCTCTTGTTCGTTCTATTATTTTCTTTTTGGATAGGACAAGCGCAAAAATCAACCGACAAGATTTTAAATTCTCTTGATCAACAAACTGCTTTCTACGGCAATATAGCTTTTCAAATTTGGAATTACGCTGAGATGGGTTACCAGGAAGAAAAAAGTGTTGAACTGCTTTCAAAAACATTGGAGAATGAAGATTTTCAAGTTAAAATGGGGGTAGCCGGAATGCCCACTGCTTTTGTTGCAGAATACGGCAGTGGCAGTCCGATTATCGCCATTATGGGAGAATTTGATGCCTTACCGGGGCTTTCTCAAAAAGCATTTCCCGAGAAAATTTCCGACGGCAAAGAAGCGGGTCATGCATGCGGCCATCATCTTTTTGGGACGGCATCTACTGCAGCCGCAATTTCATTAAAAAACTGGTTGAAAGAAAACAATCAAAAAGGTACTATCCGATTGTATGGAACACCCGCTGAAGAAGGAGGCTCCGGAAAGGTTTACCTCACCCGCGCCGGAATTTTTAACGATGTTGATGTTGTGTTGCATTGGCATCCCAATAGCGCGAATGTCGCAAATCCCGGAACTGCATTGGCAAACAAATCTGCTAAATTTAGATTTTATGGAGTTTCTGCACATGCTGCGGCTGCTCCGGAAAAAGGACGTTCGTCTTTAGACGGTGTAGAATCCATGAATTATATGGTAAACATGATGCGCGAACACATACCCTCAGATGCACGAATCCATTATGTCATCACAAACGGCGGGAAAGCCCCCAACGTAGTTCCTGATTTTGCCGAGGTTTATTATTATGCAAGACATCCCCAAAGAGATGAGGTCATCAAAATTTTTGATCGAATTGTAAAAGCGGCAGAAGGCGCGGCTTTGGGAACGGGTACGCGTGTGGAATATGAAATGATCGGAGGTACGCACGAACTACTGCCAAACCTGACTCTGCAAGAAGTTGTGTATAAAAATCTACAGAAGGTCGGCGGTTATACATATACAGAGGAGGAAAAAATATTTGCGGAAAAAATAGCCCAATCTTTAGGGACTGCTTTAGAGGTAAAATATGTAGAAGGAATCTCGCCATTCAATCCAAATGCAAAACCAGGCGGATCAACTGATGTTGGTGATGTCAGCTACAACGTTCCCACCGTCGGATTTGGTACGGCAACTTGGGTTCCGGGTACAGCTGCCCACAGTTGGCAAGCGGTCGCAGCAGGAGGTACAAGTATCGGAGTCAAAGGCATGATGGTTGCTGCCAAAACATTGACAATCACAGGAATCGAATTGTTTCAGAATCCGGAACTCATCAAAAAAGCGAAAGCTGAGTTTGAGGAAAGAAGAGGGAAAGATTTTCAGTATGCACCCTTGTTAGGCGATAGAGAACCCGCGTTAAATTACCGCGAAAATTAATTTTCCAAAGCCATCGTTTGCGAATAACTTCTCCATTTTTCAATTGCTTTTGAAAAATCTTCCGGCAACTCCGAGTCGAAAAACATCTTTTCCCCGGTTGTGGGATGAATAAAACCGAGCGTTTTTGCATGAAGAGCTTGCCTTGGAATTATTTTAAAACAATTGTCCACAAATTGTTTGTATTTTGTAAATGTGGTTCCTTTTAAAATAAGATTTCCACCGTACCTTTCGTCGTTAAACAGCGGATGACCGATGTGTTTCATGTGAACACGAATTTGATGGGTTCGGCCGGTTTCCAAGATGCAGGCAACAAGCGTCACATAACTGAATCGTTCCAAAACCTTATAGTGTGTCACGGCATGCTTCCCGATGCTTTCATCTTCAAAAACAGTCATTTGCAATCTGTTTTTGGGGTGTCGGGCAATGTTTCCCTCTATGCGGCCTTCTTCTTGTTCAATATTACCCCAAACCAAGGCGTGATAAGTTCGTTCAGAAGTTTTGTTGAAAAACTGTTTTGCCAATTTGGTCATGGCTATTTCCGTTTTGGCTATAACCATCAATCCGCTTGTATCTTTGTCAATTCGATGGACGAGCCCCGGTCGCTTTTCTGCATTCAAGGGTAGGTTTTGGAAATGATAAGCCAGCGCGTTGACCAATGTCCCTGAATAATTCCCATGCCCCGGATGAACGACCATTCCCGCAGGTTTATTTACAATCAGTAAATCATTGTCTTCAAAAACAATGTCCAAAGGTATGTCTTCAGGAGTCAGCAAAAACTCATAAGGCGGATGATCAAATAAAACAGTGACCACATCATTGGGCTTAACTTTTTGGTTTGATTTTACAGGAATATCATTCACAAAAATATTTCCATCAGCAGCGGCTTGTTGAATTTTGCTACGCGTGGTGTTTTCAATAAAATTAGACAGGAATTTATCGACACGCAAGGGCTCTTGCCCTTTGGTAGCTACAATCCGATGATGTTCGTAGCGATCGCCATCACCATCGGGCAATTCAAAAGAATCTATGAGTTCATCCATTGTGTATGGGAAAGGATTTATTTTAAAATTGATTATTGCCGTCGCCCAATATCAAATCAATTTTTGAGGTTTTTTTGAGTTTTTCGCCGGGATTTACTTTTTCCCCTTTAAATTGTATTTCCAGCACCACATCCCTACCAATGTTTCTTTGATAGACGGTGTCTCCGATTATAAAACCCATCGATTTGAGCGTGGGCTCAGCCTGTCGATAGGTTTTCTGTATCACGTTTGGCAAAGTCACATCGCCAAAATTGGAAGGGTTGATTGTAAGGTATATTTTTCTGTTTTCTTTGACAAAACTACCCGGCTTGGGAGCTTGATCAATCACTGAAAACCGGGGATAATCCGGATTAAAATTGGCTGAATCTATCACAATGTAGTGCATTTTCCTTTCGGTCAATATTTTATCTACTTCCGAAAGTGATTTTTCACTCAAATCAGGAACCAATATTTTTTGGTTGTGATTGGTCACAAAGTCCAGCCAATACATAATTCCTATGATTAAAATAAACAAAATTAAAACTGCAATTGCCAGATTTCTAAAAAAAATACTTCTCAGAAAAGATTTTAACAACTCCATAAACCTATATTGAAAGTTATGTTGAATTGCAAAGATAGGAAATTTAGAGTCGTAAATTTGATAGAATTTCACAGAGCTGTTTTTCAGTTCTATTTATTTTAATTTTATTATAGCTGAAAAAAATCAGCTGATTTTCATTATTTTTGTGCATGCATAAAAACATCTTTCTCATTCCACTTTTATTGTTGCTTAGCGCTTGCTTTCAAGCTAAAAAAAACTGTGCTGATTTTCATTTGGGAAATTATCAATTTGTATCCGTTATAGGCAAGGATACTTTAGTTTCTCGTTTCGAAAGATTCGAAAATTATGAAGTAGAATATTTTAATCAAAAAACAGATACTTCAACCCTCAGATGGGTAAATGATTGTGAATATATTTTGAAAAATAAAAATCCAAAAAACATGTCCGAACAAAGATCTGTTTCCATCAGAATATTAAGCACTACTGACAGTACTTATACATTCGAATACGGCCTTGTTGGCCAAAATAAAAAATCAAAAGGGACAGCAAAAAAAATCAAGTAATAATGGATATCTTTTTTACACCGGAAGCAATATTAGCACTGCTAACGCTTACTTTTTTGGAAATTATTTTAGGCATAGACAATGTTATTTTTATATCAATTGTAACTGGTAAATTGCCGGTCGAAAATCGAAAAAAAGCTACTCGCCTGGGCTTATTTTTAGCCATGTTTATGCGTATTGGCCTGCTTTTGGGTATTTCTTACCTCATAGCCATGAAGGGTGTTTGGTTAGAGATTGACTGGACCTGGTTTAGGGTTGATGTCACCGGGCAAGGGACTATTTTGTTATTGGGCGGTCTATTTTTAATATATAAAAGCACCAAAGAAATTAGGGAAAAAGTGACCCATGAAGAAGAAAAATTGATTTCTGATAAAAAGAAAACGATTCACAGTTTTTCGGGTGTAATCCTTCAAATTATACTCAT
The DNA here is from genome assembly GCA_002790195.1 of Flavobacteriales bacterium CG_4_9_14_3_um_filter_40_17. Classification (GTDB taxonomy): domain Bacteria; phylum Bacteroidota; class Bacteroidia; order Flavobacteriales; family Flavobacteriaceae; genus UM-FILTER-40-17. Next base: position 84,533 of record PFUR01000086.1, on the reverse strand, counting down.
CGATTTAATATTTTCGATAGACTCGATACTTACGGCCGTTGGGATGACCAATGGCATTGTTGGAGCACTGCCTATCATGATTACAGCTGTTGTTATTTCCGTTGCAATCATGATGTGGTTTGCCATACCAGTCGGGAATTTTGTCAACAACAACCCAACTATACAGATTTTAGCACTTGCTTTTTTGATTTTGATTGGGTTCATGCTCATTACAGAAAGTGCACATCTCTCACACGCCAATATTTTCGGACAAGAAGTTGGTGCTGTTCCTAAAGGATACCTATATTTTGCAATCGCTTTTTCGTTGGGTGTGGAATTTTTAAATATGCGGGTAAGGAAAAAATAAAGGGTTTTGAGATAAATTTTCCCAAAACCCTTTTTTATAGGAGGTTATAAAACTTTTCTATGGTAACTGGTTATAGAAGGTAAAAAACTTTTGCAAATCTTCAATGTTGTTAAATTTTATTTTATTTTCCTTTAAAAAGGCTTCAATCTCTGTTTTTTTATTCTCAGGGAAGAGGGCTAAAAACTTATTCTTTTTGTTAGGTAAATAAATGGGTTCTTTATCTTTTTCAAACCAAACAAAATAGATTTCATTATCAGTAAATTTAGGGGCTACCGCTCTGATAAAAGAATTTTGAGCAGGCTGTCCTTCCATATAGAACTTTCGTTTTTTAATTAAAAGGCTGACATTATCACCTTTTATTTTTTCTATAAAGTACCCTTCTTTATAGACTTCATCTAATACATATCCCAATAAAAAATAATTTACTCCATTGATATTGACATGTATATCTTTAGTCTTTAAAATAGCACCTATTTCTTCACCATTCATAATTTGTATTTCATCTACGTAAACATCATACCGCAAAGGAAATTCCCCTTCCAAATTATTCTTGTAAAACAACTTGCCAAAAGTAAAATCCGGGTATTCGTAGGGAGATCCTTTCAAATCAGGCAATGCATATCTGTCTGCTTCCTTCAATTTTTTATTAAAGACATCACTCCAAGCAGTTCCATCATAAAAGGAACCGACTCTAAAAGTACCAATACCATTCTGAGCTATACTAACATTAAATAAATTGAAAATAAACAGAAATGTAAAGGTTAAGGTTAAGCTTCTTTTCATAAAGTTTTTTTGAGTTTTCTTCTTAAAGTTCTAATTCCATTTGTTGTTGGCCAAAAATATCTAAATTATTCTTTTTACCATCAGTATTTAACATTTTTTCTTCTGCCTGTTCATTTTCGTCAGTAACCACTTCTATATCTTCGGGTAAGACAGATTCTTCCATTTCCACATAAGGCAATGGTTCTAAATGATTTATCGATTTTATCTTATCGACCGTCAATTGGTTTCCTTGCGCTTTGATTCCTTTGACTGTAATGAAACTTTCAAGGTCGATTGTCTGGTTGGGTTTGAGGTCTTTGCCTTTGACTTTATCGAATATGATTTCCATCACTGGCCTGTGTTCGGTCGAAACTATTTCTAACTTTGACTTAGGGTGTTCCGTAATAATGAGTTCTTCTTTATTTTCATTTTCTATCAAAAATCGTTTGACAAAGTACCGCTCTTTTTCTCCTTCAAAATAGATTGCCGATATCGGTTTGTTTGGCATCCATTTTTCTAAAACAATCATGTCATCATCAAAATGCAGGTTCAAATCGGGAATTACCGTTTTGACGACCCCTTTTTGATTGACAATCAGCAACCGGTCATCGCCGGAGAATTCACCTAAAAGCTCTCCTCTCGAATCAACGTTTAGCCTCATCACAGCATCATCAAACCATATTTTTCGAGGTTTGAGAGTAGAAACCCCTTTTTCTTTCAGTTCAATTTTTTTGACAGCGTGTTTGGTGACTAAATTGCCTTTTGCGTCTCTTCCTTTGATTAGAAAATCAGCAAAATCCAAATCCCATTTGACCTTTTTGATTGTACTCATTTGGCGAAGCAAAACCGTAATCACCTCAGCTTCGCCATTTGGATTTGCCGTAAAATACAGTACTTCACTACCTTTTGCTTCCGAAGTCAAATTGTAAGGTTTATCTCTGGTGACCCCAAACACAGCAAACCTTTTGAGATAGGTTGGGCCTGATTTTCCGTCTCGGTAAACCAAGTTGTAAATGGTACGTTTGTCTCGCTTTTTGAAAACTGCCACGTGAATAATGTCTTTTCCTATAAAGGCCTTTGCATCTACTTTTGTGACAATCATATTGCCCTCTTTTGTGAAGATCACAATGTCGTCTATATCGGAACAATCACAGACATATTCATCTTTTTTGAGCGAAGTACCCACAAAACCTTCATCCCTGTTCACGTATAGTTTGGTGTTTCGGATGACCACTTTAGTGGCTTCGATGTCGTCAAAAGGCCTGATTTCTGTTTTGCGCTCTTTGCCCTTACCGTAATTTCTTTTGAGATTTGTAAAATATTCAATTGCAAAAGCTATCAAGTTTTGCAAATGATGTTTCACCCGCTCGATTTCGCCTTCCAATGTTTCTAACTTTTCCTTGGCTTTGTTGATGTCAAACTTTGAAATGCGCTTGATGCGGATTTCTGTAAGCCGGACAATATCATCTTCCGTAACCGCTCTTTTTAGATGTGGGGTATATGGGATTAAGCCTTTATCAATCGTAGAGATAACTCCTTCCCAAGTCTCTATTTCTTCAATGTCGCGGTAGATCCTGTTTTCGATAAAGATTCGTTCCAACGATACAAAATGCCATTGCTCTTCCAATTCTTCCAATTGAATCTCTAATTCTTTTTTGAGAATCTCTACCGTGTGATCTGTCGAACGGCGCAACATATCTGAAACCCCTGTGAATAAAGGTTTATTGTCCTCAATCACACAACCTAATGGAGAAATAGAAACTTCACAACTTGTGAAAGCATACAAGGCATCGATTGTTTTATCCGGTGAAATCCCGGGTGGCAGGTGAATTAAAATCTCAACTTCAGCTGCCGTGTTGTCGTCAATTTTTTTGATTTTGATTTTTCCTTTTTCATTCGCTTTGATAACACTTTCAATCAACGATGACGTGTTTGTTCCAAAAGGAATTTCGGTGATAACCAAAGTACTTTTATCCAATTGGCTTATTTTGGCTCGAACCCGGACTTTTCCCCCGCGCATGCCATCGTTGTAATCGGCAAAATCAGCAATACCACCGGTTGGAAAATCCGGATATACCTGAAACGGTTTGCCTTTCAAATATTTGATGGATGCCTCGATTAGTTCGATGAAATTATGTGGCAAAACTTTGGTTGACAAACCAACGGCAATCCCTTCTGCGCCTTGCGCCAACAAAAGCGGGAACTTAATGGGCAAATTGACCGGTTCCTTTCTACGCCCGTCATAAGACTGTTGCCAAATCGTGACTTTCGGGCTAAAAACGACTTCAAGCGCAAATTTGGACAAACGTGCTTCGATGTATCGGGAGGCCGCAGCCCCATCCCCTGTCAAGATATTACCCCAGTTTCCTTGTGTATCGATGAGTAGATCTTTTTGTCCGAGCTGCACCATTGCATCGGCTATACTCGCGTCTCCGTGCGGATGGTATTGCATCGTATTGCCAACGACATTCGCAACTTTGTTGTACCTGCCGTCATCCAACTCATTCATGGCGTGAAGAATACGGCGCTGAACGGGTTTGAGCCCATCTTCTATGGCCGGAACTGCGCGTTCTAAGATAACGTATGATGCATAATCCAAAAACCAATCTTTATACATGCCCGAAACCCTTTTGATGGTCTCGCTCTCGTTCTGGTTGTCCGATAAATTGCCTAAGCTCTCGTTCAGTATATCTTCCGAATCCATTTTATTTGTTTTCTAATGCTTTGGAAAGCGAATATTTTAAATCTTTTATTCTTTTTTTGTTTATAAAACTAAACAGAAAGATTTGGGTTTGTGTTTCAAAATTTTGTTTAAATGTCAGTCTTAATTTATATCCTATCAAGCAATTTGTAATTTTGAATTTAATTAATTTTCCCTTTTCTATTGATAAAATTTTTGTTCTGTATTCCAATACATTCGATAAAAACAATCCTGAATTTTTGAATATTAACATGTTAGTACTGCTATCATATTTGAAAAACAGCATATATTTATGTATCAACACAAATAGGCCAAATAAAAATAAGTAGGCAATCAAATCTATCACCATACTTAAATCAGACAGCACGCTATAAAAATAAAACACAAGCGCAAATAATAAAACCATTATATACATGGCCGGTACAACTTTTCTAACTCTGTGATTTTCTAAATGCATGCCCTAATTTTTATTCTGCTAAATCCAATTCTACCTTTAAATTGTCAATGATAAATTCTTGCCGTTCCTGGGTATTTTTACCCATATAAAAACTCAACAGCGAATCGATGGTGGCAGTTTTGTCCAGCATCACCGGATCGAGCCGGATATTCTCACCGATAAAGTGTTTGAATTCATCTGGCGAAATCTCACCAAGTCCTTTGAATCGGGTAAGCTCGGGCTTGCCTCCCAATTTTTCGATGGCTGCATTTCGCTCTTCTTCGGAATAGCAATAATACGTTTCTTTTTTATTTCTTACTCTGTATAGGGGTGTTTGCAAAATATATAAATGTCCTTCTTTGATGAGCTCAGGAAAGAACTGTAAGAAAAAAGTTATCAACAACAAGCGAATATGCATCCCATCCACATCGGCATCGGTCGCGATGACAATGTTGTTGTACCGAAGATTTTCAATGCCATCTTCGATGTTTAAAGCAGATTGAAGCAGATTGAATTCTTCGTTTTCATACACGATTTTTTTGCTCATCCCGTAGCAGTTGAGTGGTTTTCCACGCAAACTAAATACCGCCTGTGTGTTGACATCCCTCGATTTGGTAATCGATCCGCTCGCAGAATCTCCTTCAGTGATAAAGAGGGTGGTTTCTAAACTCCGGTCGCTTTTGGAGTCGGACAAATGCACCCGGCAATCACGCAATTTTTTATTGTGCAGATTGGCTTTTTTCGCTCGTTCGCGCGCTAATTTCTGAATGCCGGAAAGTTCTTTTCGTTCCCGCTCGGCCTGCATTATTTTTCTAAGCAATGCATCTGCCGTTTGAGGATTTTTATGCAGGTAATTATCTAACTGTGTTTTGATGAAATCAGTTATATAGGCACGCACACTCGGCAAGTCCGGCCCCATATCCGCGGAACCCAGTTTTGTCTTGGTTTGCGATTCAAATATAGGTTCCATCACCTTGATACTTACTGCACTCACAATAGATTTTCTGATATCAGCCGCTTCAAACCCTTTGTTGTAAAACTCGCGGATGGTTTTTGCTAAAGCTTCCCTAAAGGCTGCCTGATGAGTCCCGCCTTGTGTGGTGTGTTGCCCGTTGACAAACGAGTGATACTCTTCGCTGTATTGGGTCCTGCTGTGGGTGAGTGCCACTTCAATGTCTTCACCAATTAAATGAATAACCGGATAGAGCCTATCATCTCCCGGAATGTTTTCTTCCAACAAATCTTTGAGCCCATTTTCGGAGTAAAATTTTTCGCCATTGAAAAGTATGGTCAGCCCTGTATTGAGATAAACATAGTTTTTGAGCATCCGCTCAATGTATTCGTTTCTATATCGAAAATTTTTGAAAATTTGAGTGTCCGGTACAAAGATTACTTTGGTTCCTTTTCGCTTGGTGGACTCGGCTATAGGCTCGTCTAAAGTTAAATTCCCTTCCGAAAACGCTACACACTTTTGTTGGTTGTCGCGAACAGATTCAACCCTAAAAAAAGAGGACAACGCATTTACAGCCTTGGTTCCGACTCCGTTCAACCCAACTGATTTTTTAAATGCTTTGGAGTCATATTTCCCGCCGGTATTCATTTTGGAAACCACATCGGCTACTTTCCCTAACGGGATGCCACGGCCGTAATCTCTCACCGTGACGGTTTGTTCTTTTACTAAAACTTCGATGGTTTTACCGCCACCCATCACAAACTCATCGATTGAGTTGTCTAAAACCTCTTTGAGTAAGATGTATATACCATCATCCGGTGACGAGCCGTCTCCCAACTTACCTATATACATACCCGGACGCATCCGGATGTGTTCTTTCCAATCGAGGGATCGGATGTTATCTTCGGTATAATTTACTTGCTCAGGCATAGGGCCAAATCAAAACGGAATTTGCGCTAAGATACTATATCAAATCAAAATATAAAAAGCAGAAACAGATTAAGTTTATATATTTTTTGACTAACTATACATTGAACCTGAAATGCATCACATCACCATCTTTCACCACGTATTCCTTACCTTCCACACGCATTTTTCCTGCTTCTTTTACTTTGGATTCGCTGCCGTATTTCACAAAATCGTCGTAAGCGATGACTTCCGCGCGAATGAATCCTTTTTCAAAATCGGAATGGATAACCCCTGCTGCCTGTGGTGCAGTATCGCCAACTTCGATTGTCCACGCACGGACTTCTTTTACTCCGGCAGTAAAATAAGTTTGCAGGTTCAAAAGTTTATAAGCCGAACGTATCAGTTTCGAAGCCCCGGGCTCGTTCAATCCGATGTCTTCTAAAAAAAGCTGTCGTTCTTCGTAACTTTCTAACTCAGTGATATCCGCTTCAGTAGCTACCGCCAGTACTATTAACTCGGCTTTTTCGTCCCTGATGGCTTCTCGTACTTTGTCAACGTAAGCGTTTCCTGATTTGGCTGATGCTTCGTCCACGTTGCAGACATATAAAACCGGTTTTCCGGTCAGCAACTGCAATCCCTTGACTATTTCGTTTTCATCTTCGCTTATTTCAACAGCCCGAGCTGAGATGCCTTTGTTTAAAGCCTCTTTGTATCGCAATAAAAGTGCTTGCTCTTTCAAAGCTTCTTTGTCGCCTACTTTGGCTGCACGGTTTACTTTTTCCAATTTCTTCTCCACCGTTTCCAAATCTTTGAGTTGCAATTCGATGTCGATGGTTTCTTTATCACTCACCGGATTGATTCTTCCATCCACATGAACTATGTTGTCGTTGTCAAAACAACGCAAAACGTGAATGATGGCATTGCATTCGCGAATATTCCCCAAAAACTGGTTGCCAAGCCCTTCTCCTTTGCTGGCTCCTTTTACCAAACCGGCAATATCGACAATTTCTACCGATGCCGGCAAAACCCGCTCCGGATTAACTAATTCCTCTAATTTTTGCAAACGGGGATCGGGTACGTTGACCACCCCCAAATTCGGTTCGATGGTGCAAAACGGGAAATTGGCACTTTGTGCCTTGGCATTGGATAAACAATTAAAAAGTGTTGATTTACCAACATTCGGCAAGCCGACGATTCCTACCTTCATACGTGTGTTTTTTTGAGCGGCGAATATACGATTTTAAAAAACGTGGTGAAATAGCTTACTGTAATGAAAATTTTGTCCTTCATTGGTTTTTATTTTGATTATTTTTGAAAAAATTTCATGCGGATGTCCCATTTTACGAAGATGTTGTTTTTACTTGTGTTGTTTTGTGGTTGTAAAAATGAACACAACAATCCAAAGCCAAAAACCGATGATTTTCAGATAATCAAACCAAAATATGCACAAGGTTTTTATTTTCAGCAGTTTAACGATTTCAAAATACTAACAGTCACACAACCTTGGCTGGGTGCCACCCGATCCAGTTCTTATGTTTTGGCTAAAAGCAAAACCAAAATCCCAATCACTTACCAAAAATTCCCGATTATTCGTGTTCCAGTCAAAAAAATAGTTGTGGCCTCAACCACGCATATTCCTTCTTTGGAAATGCTGGTAAAAGAAGAGACTTTGATAGGCTTTCCCGAAACGGATTACATCTCATCAGAAAAAACACGCGCGCTGATTGATGCAGGAAAAGTTGTCGATTTGGGTGCGAATGAATCTATAAATTCCGAGCTGATGCTTTCGCTGCGCCCCGAAGTTTTGGTCGGGTTTTCGGTCAATCAACGCAACAAGGCTTACGACAATTTCATCAAAGCAGGCATTCAGGTTGTTTATAATGGAGATTGGACAGAACTTTCGCCTCTCGGTAGAGCCGAGTGGATAAAGTTTTTTGGCGCTTTGTATGATTTGGAATCTAAATCGGATAGCATTTTTAACCGAATAGAGACCAACTATCTTGAGACTGCTCAAAAGGCGAAAGAGACCACAAAAAGGCCGACAGTTATCAGTGGAACCTTGTTTAAAGATGTTTGGTATCTCCCCGCAGGCGAAAGTTGGGCGGCTCAATTCTTAAATGATGCCGGAGCAGATTATCTATGGAAAGATACCAAAGGAACAGGTAGTTTGTCACTCAGCATCGAAAATGTTTTGGAAAAGGCAAGCCAAGCAGATTTTTGGATTGGTACTGATTCCTTCGCTACTTTTGAGTCGCTGAAGAAAGCAAACGTCCATTATCAAAAAATTAAAGCCTTTCAAAACAGGAATGTATATTCATACAGTACGACTAAGGGCAAAACCGGAGGAAATCTTTACTTTGAATTGGCTCCAAACCGGCCCGATTTAGTTTTAAAAGATTTGATTCATATTCTTCATCCGGAATTGTTACCTAATCACCATAATGTATTTTTTAAAAAACTGGATTAATTGAAGGATTTAAGCGAATATCGTATGTTGTTTGCAGGATTAAATCTAATCTTGCTTACGGTTATTTTACTTAATATAACCTTGGGATCGGTTCAAATCCCTATCGATGAAGTGGTCCGGATCCTGATTCGTCAAACAACCGAAAACGAAAATTGGAAATACATCATACTCAACTACAGGCTACCTAAAGTATTAGTTGCTATGTTTGTTGGCTGTGGTCTGAGCGTCAGTGGGTTGATGATGCAGACGCTTTTTAGAAACCCAATGGCCGGACCCTATGTTCTCGGCATCAGCTCAGGCGCGAGTTTAGGCGTTGCCCTGCTTGTTTTAGGTGGTTCCACTTTTGGCGGTACTGTCGCCTTTCTTTCGGGTTTGGATTACAGTTTGGTCATCGTGGCGAGCTTGGGTGGATTTGCGGTCATGTTAGCCATATTGGTGATGTCCCATCGTGTAAGAGACACCTTGTCTTTGCTTATCATCGGGTTGATGTTCAGCAGCCTGACAGGTGCTTTGGTGAGTGTTTTGGCTTATTTTGCACCAGCGGCTTCTTTGCAAAAATACCTGTTTTGGTCATTGGGAAGTTTGGGTGATTTATCGTGGAATAATATTTTATTTTTTGCTTTCGTCATGGCGATTGCTTTGTTGATGAGCGTCGCCAAAATAAAAACGTTAAATGTCCTGCTTCTCGGCGAAAAGCAAGCAGCTTCAATGGGCGTGTCGGTAAAAAAAGCGCGATTTTGGATTTTGATTGCAACCTGCTTGTTGGCAGGAAGCATCACTGCATTTGTCGGACCGATTGCCTTTATCGGGCTTGCCGTCCCCCATCTGACGCGGTTGATATTCAAAACTGCCGACCACCGCATGTTACTGCCTGCGGTAGGTTTGGTGGGAGCTATTTTGATGTTGGCCTGTGATACCATCGCTCAATTGCCCGGAAGTGAATTGGTATTGCCCATCAATGCCGTGACTTCGTTGGTAGGCGCGCCGGTCGTTATTTGGTTGTTGGTACGCAAAAAGAAAATGTATTTGTAATGGAAACGATTGTAAACATAGAAAACCTCAGCATTGGATATATCCATAATCAGTTGCGCGATGTGGTGGCAAAAAACATTTCGTTTTCTTTGCAAAAAGGCCAACTGACTGCCTTGGTCGGGGCAAATGGCATCGGGAAAAGCACTCTGCTCAAAAATTTATCGCGCATTGAAAAACCGTTTACCGGAAATATTTTACTTTTCGGCAAAGGCTTGGACAGCTACAAACTGCCCGAATTGTCACGATTGATGAGCGTGGTTTGGGCTAACAACCAGATTATGGCCAATTTGTCTGTATATGATTTGGTAGCCTTGGGCAGGCATCCATACACCAATTGGATAGGCGTGTTGACCAAAAAAGATGCGAAAGCTATCGATTCAGCACTCACTTTGACGCATTGCCAAGATATCATTCACAAAAAATGCTATGAGATAAGTGACGGACAACTCCAAAAGGTTCTCATTGCCAAATCTTTGGCGCAAGAAACACCCTTCATACTTTTGGATGAACCTACCACACACCTCGATATTTATCACAAAGCATATATCTTAAAATTACTCAAAACGCTGGCACATGAAACCGGAAAAACCATCCTTTTTTCAACCCATGAAATTGATTTGGCTATCCAGCTCTGTGATCAAATCGTACTGATGAAACCGAATAAAACTATTGCAGGCGCACCCTGTGAACTGATTCAAAACAGAGAATTTGCTTCGATGTTTCCAAAAGATCTTATCGGATTTGATGAAAAAACAGGAAGGTTTGTGGTCAAGGGGTAGGTGAAGATATAGAATTTCAGAAGACTTGTCGCTAATCAGTTTACCTTGAGTTGTCAAATTTAGCACAATAGAACTGCAGTGAGAGTTAAGAATAATCAAAGAAAAGACTCACTCTTCCCTATTTCATCCATTTACAGCAGATATTTTCCAGCTGTTGAATTCAGTTTTTTATGGGGCAATGAGGTAGTCGATGAGTTCATTTAATTTATTAATAATGAGATATTCCGCACCATTCATATCCTCCTCCCCCACGTGTTCGTGTATCCAAGTGGTGTGAAAAGGCACATGCACCGCATTCGATTTGATGTTTATAAGAGGTAACACATCCGACTTCAACGAATTGCCAACCATCAAAAACTCGGAAGGTTTTACGGACAGTTGGTTGAGCAGGTTCGAATAATTTTCTTCATTTTTTTCACTCAATATTTCGATGTGGTGAAAATAATGGGTCAAGCCCGATTTCTCCAATTTTCGCTCTTGGTCGAGTAAATCGCCTTTGGTGATGAGAATAAGTTTGAACTGGTGTTCGAGCGCCTGCAAGGTTTCGTAAACGCCCTCCAACAACTCGACCGGATGCTCAATCATGTTTTTACCGAACAGAAGGATTTGTTCAATTTCCTGTGAAGTAACTTTATAATTAGAAACTTCGATTGCCGATTCCACCATCGACAGCACAAAACCTTTGATGCCGTAACCATAGGTTTTTAGGTTTTGCATCTCCATCCTGAAAAGTTCCTGCTCGATGTTGTTCGGGGTTTCAAAACGGCTCAAAAGTTTGGCAAAAGTATGTTCGGTTTCCCTGAAATAGGTTTCATTCACCCAAAGGGTATCGTCGGCATCGAAACCGATCACTTTGATGTTTTTGTAGTGATGATTTTTATTCATTTAATTTTTTGACTTAGTTTTATCTGTAAATAATTATTAACCTGAGTTCGATTATTTTTATAATGGATACAAAAATCATCAATTCGAGTGTTTTGATCCCAAGAATTTGGTAGAAAAGTACATCGAGAATCGGATTTTGTATCCAAAATGTTGGTTTTCGATACAAAATTCCTCTCGGAATTTCACTCAAACTGACGCATTTTGGATTAATCGAACTCAGGTTATTACTTTAAAAATTAATGATTCACAATGTTTTAAATAAATATTTCACAAAAAGCCATTACACAAAAGTCACAAAGAAGCCACAAAAAATACGAAGTATCATTAGGCTCAAAAGATGCCTTTACCATTTGATTTTTCCCAAAATTAATTGTTTTCAAAAGAATCCTCTTTAAACCCAATCAAAAAAAGTTTTTCGGATGCACGGGTCACAGCCGTATATAGCCAACGCAAATAATCCTCATCGATGCCATCCGGAAGATATGGCTGCTCGACAAACACGTTTTTCCATTGCCCGCCTTGCGATTTGTGGCAGGTGATGGCATAGGAAAATTTGACTTGAAGCGCATTGTAATATGTATTTTTTTTGACTTTGATAAATTGTTTGTATTTCGATTTTTCACCTGCATAATCTTTCAGTACTTCCTGATACAAGCGGTTGGATTGTTCGTAGGTCAGGGACGGGCTTTCAGACTTGATGGTATCTAAGAGCAAAACGGTATCAAAAGGTTTTTGATTCGGATAATCGATCATGCGGGCGCGGACTTCGGCAAAGCGAAAACCGTATAACGAAACAATCTTATGAAGCTTAACTACCTCAATAATGTCGCCATTGGCGATAAACCCGGCATCTGAATCTTTGTCTATCCAAAAGTAATTATTTTTGACCACCATCAACGAATCGCCTTCCGAAAGCTCACTTTCTTTGAAAAAAATGCGTGTTCTGATTTGTTGATTGTAAAGATTGGCGCGTTTGTTTGATCGGACAATGATGACGGTATCCTCAGTTTCGCCCTTTTTAAAAGCAGTGCTGATGGCTTCTTGAATGGCCTCACCGTCAACTAACCTAACGATGTCTTGAAAATTGTTTAAACGAAATTTAAAAGCATCAAAATCCGCATCCAACAATTGGTTTCTCAATTGGGTCGCGTTAAATAGAATCCCTGAATCTTGTGCTTGCCGAAGAACTTCATCCAATTCGATATGAACCACTTCACAAGAAAATTTATGGGAGAGCAATTCGACATCGAGTGCCGGGCTCAACAACTGTTTAACTGGAGGCAACTGGGCTGTATCTCCTATAAACATCAATTTACACCCTATTCCTGCATGCACATACTGAAACAAATCGGCTAAAAGTGAGCCATTTTCAAACAGACGGGCATCGGCCGAATCGTCTGATATCATGGAGGCTTCATCGACTATAAAAAGGGTTTTTCGGTGTTTATTGGTTTGTAGAACAAATGAAACATTGCCGTTTTTTTCAGATTTGGGGTAGTAAATTTTTTTGTGAATGGTAGAAGCAGGTTGATTGGCATATTGGCACATCACTTTGGAGGCACGTCCGGTCGGAGCCATCAGAACGGTCTTGTAAACATCCGTTTTAAGGGTTTCAATCAAGGTGGAAAGCAGGGTAGTTTTGCCGGTGCCAGCATAACCTTTGAGTATAAACAGCTTGTTTTCTTTATTATCAACGATAAAATCTGCCATCAGCTGAAGCGACAATTTTTGCCCTTTGGTGGGTACGTGCTTGAAATTGGATAAAAGCTTTTTTCGCAACAATTCGGAAGCCATTTATTTGCATTATTTTGTAGTTTTCAAAAGTAAGCAGTAAAAAACTGTTAAATGCTTTTGTGATTAAAAAAAAAATGTAAATTTGCGTATCATCAAAACTAAAAAACATTCTTAAAATGAAAATTCTAAAAGGTCTTTTGTGGGTTGCCATCATCGGTTTAAGCTACATGGTTTATAAATCGGTTGTGGGTCCGGTTGAGTTTAACAAGGTAAAAGAAGAGCGATACATCAAAACCATTACAAACTTAAAAGATATTAGGAATTCTCAATTGGCCTATCGTACCGTTACCGGAAAATTTGCCAATACCTTTGACGAATTGGTTCGATTTATAGATACCGCACATTTCACCATCACCCAAAGAAGAGATTCAAGCATAGTCGATAAAGAAATGACAAAACGCTATGGTGTGACCACCTACAAAGACTTATTGGTTATAGATACGATTGGAACTGTGCCTGTAAAAGATTCTTTGTTTAAAAGTTCCACCCGATACAAAACCATGATGAACATCCCAATTGAAGGTGTCAACGCAAAATTTGAAATGAAAGCAGATCTTATCACGCAAAACAACATAAAGATTCCAGTTTTTGAAGTGAAAGTTGCCAAAGATATTTTACTTTTTGATCAAGACAAAAACTTGTTGGTTCAAGAAAATCAAGTAGTTTCGGTAGATGGCGTAAACGGAACGCACCTTAAAGTAGGCTCGCTTACCGAAGTCAATACGAATGGCAACTGGCCGAAGATTTTTGGAAGCAACGACGAATAAAGCAAATGAAAAATATTTCTACAAGACTGTCCGTTCAATTCAGTTTGACCGGACTTTCTTTTTGTGTTAAATCCAACGAAGAAGTAATCGATTTGTATGCAGAGCCTACCGATTTCGAATCTCCTGAAGAAGTACTGAGCAGGTTTATGCAACGCTTTGAAGAAAAAGGATTACAACTTAAAAATTTTGACAGTGTTTTGCTGATTCACCAAAACGAATGGTCAAGTTTCGTCCCAAAAGCTTTTTTTGATGAAGGCCATTTGTCTGATTACCTTCAATACAATATTGCGCTTATACCCACAGATTACATCGCCTATGATGTGATTGCAAACAACGACATGATCAATGTTTATTTGCCTTTTGTGAACATCAATAACTACTTTTTGGATCAATTTGGCACATTTCAATACAAACATCATTTAACAGTGCTGATTGAATCCATTTTTAACGCGGAAAGAAACAAAAAAACCAACAGTACTTACCTCCATTTCAATGAAAAAACATTTGATTTGATAAGTTTCAAAAACGGCAAACTACAGTTTTGCAATCAATTTCATTTTGAAACAGCCGAAGACGTGTTGTATTATCTCATCTTTTGCACCGAGCAGATTGGCTTTTCAAATGATTTTAGCCTCTTCTTTTTGGGGAAAATTGAATCTCACCAATCAATTGTTGACTTTATCAAAAAATACATTGACAACGTTGAAAATAACGAACGCTTGGCCTCCCAAAAATTACCACCCGAACATTTTATTCTTTTGAATCAACACGCATGAGAATTATTTCGGGCACTCACAAAAGTAGAAAGATTCAACCTCCAACAAACTTGCCGGTCAGGCCAACCACCGATTTTGGCAAAGAATCCTTATTTAACCTCTTGAACAATCAATTTTATTTTGATGAAATCAGTGCGCTCGACTTGTGCTCAGGAACCGGAAGTATCGCTTATGAATTTGCTTCACGGGGTTGTATCCAAATTGACAGTGTCGATTCAAACAGAAGTTGTATTCAATTTATCGAAAAAACGGCCAAATCATTTGAATTCCCAATTCGGGCATTTCAATCGGATTTGATACAATTTTTAGAAAAAACAGTACTCAACTGGGACATTATTTTTGTAGATCCGCCCTATGACATCGGTGACGATATTTATCAAAAAATACCCCAACTTGTTTTTGATAAAAAACTTTTAAAAGAAAACGGGCTTTTGGTTGTTGAACATGCGAAAGAAACCAATTTGAGCAATCATCCAAATTATAGCCACTCAAAAAAATACAGCAACAATGTTTTTAGTTTCTTTCCGATGGTGGAAAAATGAGTAGTAGGTTTGATTGCTGACTGTTGGTTTTTTGTCAAATGCCCTAACTCACATGTTTCATAAAAAAAAGCAGGCTATAAGCCGGATTCTGTACATTTCTGAAAAATCAGAAAGCCTTATCATTTATCTGGTTGAGCCATTGCTGACACAATCTATCTGCCTACCCTCCGACTCGAACGAGCCGCCCTCAGGCATCGGTTTATTTGGCATTGCACCGCATAGAGTTTACCTGATTTCACTACAGCATTACCTGTACATCCTTTCTGTTGCACTTGTCCTCATTTTTCCAATTGCTCAGAAAAACGGACGGGCGTTACCCGCTATGCTGCCCTTTGGTGTCCGGACTTTCCTCCACGCCGATGGCGTGGCGATAAGGAAGCCTGCTGACAGCAAAGGTAGTCAATCAGCACTATATTTGATAATTGAATGAAAATTATTACCTTTAGAAAATATGGACATCAAAAACATCAACAACATCGCATTAGAGTATCTTTCCATCAATGACTACCTTGAATTAAAAGAAGTTATGATTGATGCCTATCACAACATGCCTAATTCTTTTTGGCAGGCAAAACATATTCAAAAATTGATTGACCTCTTCCCGGAAGGTCAAATAGCCATAAAAATTGACGGTAAATTGGCCGGATGCACATTGGCAATTATCATAGATTACATAGATTTGGAAGACGAGCACACCTATCGGGAAGTAACCGGAGATTACAGCTTCAGTACACACACGCCAAAAGGCGACACACTTTATGGAATTGATGTTTTTATCAAACCCGGATTTAGGGGATTGAGATTGGGAAGGCGTCTATATGACTTCCGTAAAGAGCTCTGTGAAAAAATGAATTTAAAAGGTATCGTTTTTGGCGGTAGGCTACCTAACTATCATCAGTATGCCAAAACGCTTTCCCCCAAAGAATACATCGACAAAGTAAGACATCGAGAGATCCACGATCCTGTACTTAACTTTCAGTTAGCCAATGACTTTCATGTTAGAAAAATAGTTAAAAACTACTTGGAAGGAGATGTTGCTTCACTCGAATATGCAGCGATTTTAGCATGGGATAATATATATTATACCAAACCTAAGAAAAGTGCAAAAACAGACAAATCAATTGTCCGCCTCGGTCTGATTCAATGGCAAATGCGCTCTTACAAAACGATGAAAGAGTTGTTGGAACAAGTAGAATTTTTTATTGATGCGGTTTCTGGCTACCGCTGTGATTTTGCTTTATTTCCCGAATTTTTCAACGCGCCACTCATGGCAGAATACAACCATTTTTCAGAGGCGGAAGCCATAAGGAAATTGGCTGATTACACCGATGAAATAAAAAATGAACTCTCTGCTCTGGCAATCTCTTACAACATCAACATTATCTCAGGAAGCATGCCACAAATAATAGACGGCTCACTCTACAATGTCGGTTTTTTATGCCACCGGAGTGGTGCAATTGAGCAATACACCAAAATTCACGTAACTCCTGACGAAGCAAAAGTTTGGGGGATGAAAGGTGGCGACCTCATCAAAACATATCAAACGGACTGTGGGAAAATAGGGATTTTGATTTGTTATGATGTTGAATTTCCCGAATTGAGCAGAATTCTAGCATCCGAAGGAATGGACATTCTCTTTGTGCCATTCTTGACAGACACACAAAATGGTTATTCCCGTGTGCGGCATTGTGCCCAAGCCCGAGCCATAGAAAATGAATGTTATGTCGCAATTTCCGGCAGCGTTGGCAATCTGCCTAAAGTCCACAATATGGACATACAGTTTGCACAATCTGTTGTTTTCACACCCTGTGATTTTGCCTTCCCTACAAACGGAATCAAAGCCGAAGCCACGCCAAATACAGAAATGATATTGGTGGCAGATGTGGATATCGATTTGTTGAAAGAATTGAATAAATTCGGCAGCGTTAAAAATCTCAGAGACCGGCGAACAGACTTGTATGAAGTTCGTTTAAAAACTAAATGTTAGCAATGCAAATCAAAGGCAGAATGAAACAGTCTATTTCTGAATGAATTATCAAACTTTAATGTCCGATTTATGATGGAAGAAGCGTCATACGCCCATCGCTTAAATATTCATTCCGTTGTTTTTGGCAAGACAAAATTTAATACACACAATCAAATGAGGATTATAAACGTGATTCATACAGCAACGTCAGTTCGTCTAAAAATCAATTTTTAAAACGAATTACAAGCTAAAAATAAACAAATATTTTGAATATAAGCCTTTGTTTTATTTTGCGATGGGCATTTTGTGAAAATATAAGAAGGTAAAAAAAGTGGCTCTAAAGGGCTTAAAATGGCTTCTTAAATTCCAAAAATAATGCCCAAGCCCTCTTAGATAGGGTTTGGCGAAAGACCCTACTTATAAAAGTCCATTTAGTTTTTTTAGTAATTACAATTCCATAAATTGGAAACCGGATTAATGCAAGCATGATAGCTAAAAAAGCCTATTTGATTATTCAGTACGCTTATTATCATAGAATACGGATAAATTATCTTAGCTGGTCAAAAAAATCCGTATCCGACACCCATAGAAAGCACTATAAATACTAAAATCAGAAAGGTTATTAATGCTATGATGATTGTTTTTTTTTAATGTTTGGTAATGGTCAAGTATAAGCGTAGTGCGGGATTTCAAAGCACTAAACTGTCAGCATAGCACAAAAGTTGATGCGAGGTAGAATGTTCAATTAACCACTGAACCCGCTTTTTTGCAAAGCCGCTGTTAGCACTTCGCCCTTCTTTCCTGTCGTTGTTGTTTGCTGTCATTTCGCGTCTGTCTTGGTGCGTTGGCTTGGTGGCTCTTTTGCATTTTTTTGTTTGGCTTTAGCGTTGGCTCACGGGGCTTGGCTATGTGTATGGCTTTTATCGTGGGCTATTCATATTTTTACCCTTTTTTATATTCAACATTCGGCTCTGCTGCCATGCTCAACCTTTCTTCTGCTTCTTTTATGGTTACTTACCCATTCATTAACATGGGCAACAACCAATCTCGGAGTTCGGAAAGTTGATGGTTTTGTTTATTTGTCATATAAATTCTATTTGCAATTGGCAGATAAAACTCATCAAATTGTGGAAAATAACCACCTATTGCCGCTCTTTCCCCGCTTGCTTATACTATTTCTTCGCTCATTTATTTTATAGTGTTATGTACGTTGGCAAGATTCAAGCTCTTTTGGTTTTTCAGCGTTGGCTTTGTGTTGGGCAAAACCAAATGTGCTTGAATGTGCGGCTGGTTTTCTGCATGACACACAACTACTGCTTACTGCCCTTTTTCAAATTCGATAGATACCGAATTGATACAATACCGCAAACCGGTTTCGGTCGGGCCATCATCGAACACGTGGCCTAAATGACCGCCGCAGTTGGAACAGACAACTTCTTTGCGAACCATGCCAAATGAGGTGTCTTTAAAAGTCGCAACACTGCCGGGAATGATGTCGTCAAAAGCAGGCCATCCACATTCAGAATCAAATTTTTGTGCCGATTTAAACAACAATTGCCCGCAGCCGGCACAACTGTATTGACCATCTTCAAAATGGAGATTGTACTTTCCGCTGTTTGGAAACTCGGTTCCTTTCAGCCTTAAAATACGGTATTGTTCGGGTGTAAGCTGTTTTTCCCACTCTTGCTCCGTCTTTTTTAAGGGGAATGAGTCAATGTTTGTTTTCATTTCTTGGGATTAAAATTTAAGGCAACTGAATTGATGCAATAGCGTTTTCCGGTTGTTTCGCGCGGGCCATCTTCAAAAACATGGCCGAGGTGGCTACCACACCGCGCACACAAAATCTCAGTGCGTGTCATTCCGATTGAACGATCTGTTTTAAGTTTTACATGGCCGGAAATTGCTCGGTCAAAAGAAGGCCAACCCGATCCGGAATCAAATTTGTATTTCGAATCAAACAGCGGATTCGCACAAGCTTTGCAGACATAGCTCCCGGATTCGTAAAAATGATCGTATTCACCTGTGAAAGCTCTTTCCGTTCCCTTTTCACGAAGCACAAAATATTCAATACCTGTGAGATAGGCTTTCCATTCTGCTTCGGTTTTGACGATTGCATAAACCTCAGAATCATTCTTTTTGCTTTGTCCGTTGCAGGAGACATTAAATAAAATCGCAACCATTATAAACCAATTTTTCATTTAATAGATATTTAAAAAATTAATCTTCTGTTCCAAAATAAAGAAGCCCCATCTTGCTAAATGTGTAATCGATTAATTGATTGAAAAATGTCAAATCTCTAAAATCACAGTTCGTGCCGATTGTGTCTGAGAAAATTGTCATTTTGCTTTCATTATCAATGATGAAATAACTTACACTTCCCTCAAATGTTTCCATTTTCTTATCTGTAAAAGCAAAGAAGATATAATATAGGTTATATTTTTTGGAAAGCGTGTCGTTGTATAGAATAGAACTAACCTTGAATAAATTATTCCTTCTTGAGTCCTGCACTCTCTTATCTGGAAATATATTGGGCAAAGAAAAATAATTTAGACTGGAAATTCCACTATATTGTATTTTATTAATATTGTGCTCTTTATTCAGTTTCAAGTAAAAAAAAGCTCTAAGTTTGTCATAATCATCTTCAAAAAGATATGATTTATCTAAATCTGTAATGGCAATGTAAGGTTCGATAATGCCTAATTCATTTTTAATTTTAGATAAATCAACTATTTTATCACTACCGTGGTCATTGATACTCGGTTCAAAATTACAAAGGCTCACCTTCCCAAAAATACCGAAAGGGTCATCAATAATGTGGGTTTCTTTTTTAACCAATCTTTGCGAAACTGCTATATTAGACAACAACAAAAAGCATATAAGAAAAGTTTTAATCCACATAATAACAATCAATTTTCCACAAAATTACAGATTTTCTCAATGACTTCACGGTTGCCGAGTATCATTCGGTGCCCTAATTTTTGGGTGATAAATAACTCACTGTTTTTCAAATTTTTATCAATATCAAGTGCGCATTGCAGGGCTACATCTCTGTCATCTTCATCGTGTATGACCAAGACAGGAATATGGACAAATGCAGCAGCTTCACTACCCGAGTAACGGTCGATGTCTTCGCCGTGGAGCTTGTCAAAATGTTTTTTCATTTTCGTGGCTACCTCAGGTTTGAGTTGGAGGTTTTTGACAAATTCATAACTAATCTCGGTGATGCTGTCGCCGGTGCCTATCAACACCAATTTATCGAGATGCAATCCTTTCCGGACTACATTGAGCAGGCTCATCCCACCTAACGAGTGGCCAACAGCTGCATAAAACCCGCCATAATATAGTCCAAGTTCCAAACAAGTGGCAATAAAATGCGGCATCATCGTGGTTTTACCGGGCGATTTGCCGTGGGCGGGTGCATCGAAACTGATGGTCATATAACCCAATTTCAAAAGTGCGTCGGCTATCTTAAACATCTGAGTGCCACGGCCACTCCACCCATGCACGAGCAATATTTTTTTGTCGGATTGCCCGTATTCATACACTCGAATGATGCGGTTAATTTCCTTTACTAAAAAATCTTTCTGAACCGATTTTCGGTCCATTATTTCTTCTCTTTTGGGCGGTGTGTATTTGATGGGCGTGATAAAAAGTTTAGCGGCAAATTTGGTTGCCAATGAGAGCGACAGGGATTGGAGGATTTTTCCGGTTTTGATAATATTGGGAGGAATCTGAACGCTTCTCTCTTGTAACAACTTTAAGTCATTTTGTGGCATTGTTAAAAAATTTATATGCAAGTTAGTTATTTAAACCTATTTTTATACTTTTATAAAAAATGATAATGTTTTTTTTATGATGAATCAATCACGTGTCGTTATAGAGAATATTTGCCCTTTGGTAGAAGGAGGCATTTTCCCCATCAAAAGAGTGATGGGCGAAGTTGTTCATGTTGAAGCCGATATTTTCCCGGATGGGCATGACATCATCCAAGCAACACTTCTATTCAAATCTAAAAATTGGCAGGATTGGAAAGAAGTCCGGATGAAACCGGTCGTCAACGACCGTTGGGAAGCAATGTTCGAAGTAAGCGAACAAGGTTTTTACCATTTTAAAATCAGTGCTTGGGTCGATCATCCGCTCAATTGGCAACACGGCATCGAAAGGAAGATTGACGATGGGCAAAAAGTTACTTCTGAACTACTGGAGGGTAAAGCTTATGTTGAAAAAATCGTCCCGAATGCAGACGAAACAGACCGGCAATACCTGACTTATTTGCTGGGTATTTTTGGAGATGAGAATCAGTATCAACCTGCTATCACTGAAGCTGTATCCAAAAATTTAAAAAACATTTTCAAAAAACACCCCGATCGGTTTCTTCCAAATGAATCGCCTGAATACAGTGTTTATGTTGATAGAACCAAAGCCTTATTTAGCACTTGGTACGAGTTTTTCCCGCGTTCTGCCTCCGAAATGCCAAACGTACACGGGACTTTCAAAGATTGCCACCGTTTGTTGCCCCGCATCGCCCAAATGGGATTTGATGTGCTTTACTTCCCACCCGTTCATCCAATTGGAGAAATAAACAGAAAAGGGAAAAACAACGCAACGGTTGTCCAAGAAGGCGATGTAGGCTCGCCTTGGGCAATCGGCTCAAAGGATGGCGGACACCAATCGCTTCATCCACAGTTGGGCGATTTAGATGACTTTAAAAACCTGATTCACGCTGCCAACGAACACGGTATCGAAATTGCCATGGATTTTGCACTGCAATGCGCGCCTGATCATCCCTATGTAAAAGAATACCCAAAATGGTTCAAATGGCGGCCGGACGGAACTGTTCAATATGCTGAAAACCCACCTAAAAAGTACCAAGACATTTTGCCGATTCATTTCGAAACGGAAGATTTTAAAAACCTTTGGAACGAACTTTTGGGCATCGCACTGTATTGGATTGACTGTGGCATCCGGATCTTCCGGGTTGACAATCCACACACCAAACCGTATTTCTTTTGGGGTTGGCTGATTAATGAAGTCAAAATGAAGCATCCCGATGTGTTGTTTTTAGCAGAAGCTTTCACACGTCCAAAAATTATGCATCAATTGGCTAAACAAGGATTTACCCAATCTTATACGTACTTTACTTGGCGAAATTCCAAGCACGAACTCATCGAATATATGACCGAACTTACCAAATCCACACAACGCGAATTTTTTAGACCTAATTTTTGGCCCAACACGCCGGACATCAACCCCTATGATTTGCAAAGCGGCTTGGAATCGGTTCACTTGCAAAAGTATTTTTTAGCAGCCACCCTAAGCTCAAACACGGGTGTTTACGGCCCTGTTTTTGAACAAATGGTTTGTCAGGCAGTACCCGGCAAAGAGGAATATTTGGATTCTGAAAAGTATGAAATTCACCATTGGGACTGGTATAAAAACAACAAGCTTACCATGTTGATTTCAAAAATAAACCACATCCGAAAAGAACACGCTTCCTTGCAACAGACCAACAACATCCAATTTTGCAACATCGAAAACAGCCAGTTGATGGCTTATTACAAATTTGACAACAACCGAAGTGATGAAACCTTGATGATTGTCAATTTGGATCCTTATTACAAACAGCAAGGTTGGGTACAATTGCCTTTGCAGGAATTGGGCCTTCGTGAAGGTCATCCGGTGCGGGTGTACGATTTAATCACAGACAGCAGTTACATTTGGAACAAAGAATGGAACTATGTAGAAATACATCCTTCCTTACCTTTTCATCTGTTTAAAATTTATAAATAGAAGAAAAGTTAGATAAAACATATTCATTTTTCTCAATATAGCCTCAGGACTTATGAGTGTAAAAATTAATCCGATGAAAGACAAACAAGTAACTGTTTCTGCACATTTTGACAGAGTACAAGTTTTTGAAAATGAATGGAGATTTTTATTCGAATCCCCCGAATTTGCAGAAACCTTTTGCCAAGATATTTTAGAGCCCTTTATCTTGAAGCAAAGATGGTATGCAGGCAAATCGAGCGCGATGAAATACATTGAACTACTCGATTTTTTTAAACTCGAAGACGAGGTTAATTGTTTCTATGGCGTTTTGTTTGAAGTTAATTTTAAAGAAGCTTTTGTACAAGATTATTTTCTTCCGTTGGCATTTGTAAAAGAGCAACCCACTCAAGATTCTATTGTTTTGGCTAAAGTTCAACTCAAAAATGAAATTGGCTACTTGATTGATGGTATTTATTTGGAGGAAATGCGAAAATTAATTTTTGAAAATATCCTCCACAACAAAAAGGAAAAAAACAGTTTGGTCAGATTCAGGAAAGGAAGCCGGTTGAAAGCAACTGCTTACGAATCTTCTAAATTTTTGGGTGTAGAGCAAAGCAACACCAGTATCGTGTTCAACGGTAACTATATCCTTAAGATTTTCAGGAGAATCTATGTCGATCAAAACCCCGACTACGAAATTAGCAAATTTCTCACCGAAACCGGGCATTTTAAAAACACCCCTGCTTATTTGGGAAGTATCAATCTCAATTTTTCTGATAAAAACACCATCACTTTGGGGTTGATGCAAGAACTCATCCCCAATGAAGGAGATGCTTGGAGCTACTTTCTAAAGGTTTTGGACGAAGTTTTTATGAATTTACAAAAAAACAAGATAGACATCAAGGCACTTCCGGAGATTGCACTATTCACCAAATTGCATCCGTCAGACATTCCCAAGGACTTTCTAAAATGGACTGGGATAGACCTATTCAATAAAACAGCTACCTTAGCCCGTCGAACAGCCCAAATGCACATCGCCTTAGGCTCGGAAACTAAAGACACTTCTTTCACCTCACAAAACTTCACTAATGATTATTCGGTTTGGTTAAAAAATAGGTTGATTTATCAATTCGAAAACCGGGTGAATTTGATTGAAAACAACATGCATCGGCTGGATGAAATGCCATTGGAATTGGCACATGAATTTCTCAACAACAAGAAAGAGCTCAGAACACGCTTTCTCGATTTTGACGAAACCAAACTAAAAGGTGAACGCATAAGAATACACGGCGATTATCATTTAGGGCAAGTATTGGTCAGCGATGGAGACTTTTTTATCATCGATTTTGAAGGAGAACCGGAAAGTACCATTCGAGACAGAAAAGTAAAACAACCCCCGCTCAAAGATGTTGCCGGTATGTTCCGCTCTTTTCATTATGCCATTTATGCAACCATATTCAACAACAAAGATAAATATCCACAAAACAATGAAGAACTCTTTGAAGCTGGTGAAAAATTGTATAAATACATGGTTGGGGTATTCATGAATACTTATGTGAGTTTTGTACAATCTAAAAACCTGAACATTGGGTATCAATCTGAAATCAATTTTTTACTCAAATATTGCCTGTTGGAAAAAGCAGTTTATGAATTGGGTTACGAGCTCAATTCTCGTCCGCGATGGGCCATCATCCCACTAAAAGGAATTTCTAATATTTTAAATAACCAAGACTGATATGGACAACAAAGTTCAGGTTTACAGCCTACTGACAGAATTTGACATCAATTTATTCAAATCCGGCAAACACTTCCGTTTATACGAAAAATTAGGTAGCCATACGGTAACGCACAACGGAGTGAAAGGAACCTATTTTGCAGTCTGGGCACCTTCTGCCAAATCGGTGTCCGTGATTGGCAACTTTAACTATTGGGTAGAAGGACAACACCAACTCTACGTTCGCTGGGATAGTTCCGGAATATGGGAAGGATTCATTCCCGCCGTCGGTCACGGCGATTTATACAAATACAAAATCCACTCAAACGTCAATGATGTAAAGACCGAAAAAGCCGATCCGTACGCGCGTTTTTGTGAAATACCTTCTAAGACCGCCTCTGTCGTTTGGGATGGGATTTACAAATGGCAAGACAACGAATGGATGTCTTACCGTAAAAATAAAAACGGATTGGATAAACCCTTTTCTGTTTATGAACTCCACTTGGGATCATGGAAGAGAAATTTAGAAAAAAATAAATCACTGACCTACCGCGAACTGGCAGTTGATTTGGTTCAATACATCAAAGAAACCGGATTTACCCACGTCGAGTTTATGCCCGTGATGGAACATCCTTATGAACCCTCTTGGGGCTATCAGCTCACCGGGTATTTTGCACCAAGTTCGCGTTTTGGCACCCCCGAAGATTTTAAATACTTGGTCGATCAGTTACATCAGAACGATATAGGAGTTATTTTAGATTGGGTTCCCTCCCACTTTCCCGAAGACGCACACGGGCTTGGATTCTTTGACGGCAGTTGCCTCTACGAACACCCCGACCCGAAAAAAGGTTATCACCAAGACTGGAAAAGCCTGATTTTCAACTATGGTAGAAATGAAGTCAGGGCTTTTCTTATCAGCAATGCCATTTTCTGGCTGGAACAATACCACATAGACGGGCTGCGTGTCGATGCGGTAGCTTCGATGTTGTATTTAGATTATTCGCGAGAAGATGGACAATGGGAGCCTAATATCTTTGGTGGCAGGGAAAATTTGGATGCTATTTCATTTTTGAAAGAGTTTAATGAAGAAGTATTCAAAAACTTTGATGATGTGCAAACCATCGCAGAAGAATCAACTGCATTTCCAATGGTTACCAAACCGGTCTACCTTGGCGGATTGGGTTTCGGTATGAAATGGATGATGGGCTGGATGCACGACACTTTAGAGTTTTTCAAAAAAGACCCGATTTACAGAAGATACCATCTCAACAATTTGTCTTTTGGCTTGGTTTATGGTTTTTCGGAAAACTTCATGTTGCCACTTTCGCACGATGAGGTAGTTTATGGCAAACAGTCGCTCTTAGGTCGCATGCCCGGCGACGAATGGCAGCGTTTTGCAAATCTCCGCTTGTTGTTTGGGCACATGTTCACGCATCCGGGAACGAAATTGCTTTTTATGGGAGCTGAATTTGGCCAATCGTCTGAGTGGAATTTTCAAACCAGCCTCGACTGGCACCTCTTGCAATACGACTTTCACAAGGGAATTAAAACATTTATTTCAGACCTCAATATTTTCTATCAATCACAACCGGCTTTATATGAAAAAGCATTCTCCGCAGAAGGCTTCGAGTGGATTGACTATGGTGATCATCAAAACTCCATTTTGTCTTTTATCCGAAAAGGGCACGATACTGATAATGATTTGGTCGTGGTCGGCAATTTTACCCCAAATACTTTCAAAGAATACCAAATTGGATTGCCTCGAAAAGGCAAACTCAAATTACTCTTCAACAGCGATGATGCCAAATACGAAGGTAGCGGCTTTGTAGAAAACGGCAAAACTTACCCAATCAGCAAATTAAAAGCAGAACTCCACGGACGTTCGTATGCGACAAACATTGAAATCGGACCTCTATCCACCTTAATTTATCAAATATTATAAACAAAACTTGCAGTCTGCATCAAAATGTTATTTTTTTGCACAAAACTTATTTAACCTAATGATTACAAATACGGAACTTGAGTACAAAGGAAACTTGTTTCCTTTGAAATGTTTTTCATACACTAAAAACGTCAACATCTTAGAATTTAAAACAGAAAACGAAGTAGTGCTGCAGTTGTCGATTATCCGGGACAGCGTGCTTCGATTCAGATATTCAACTGACGGCTATTTTAATGATGACTTTTCTTACGCCATCGACCAAGAAGCCAGCAGTGGATACAATTCTCTAGACATCAAAGAATTGGAAGACACTTACCTGATCGAAACCAATAAGTTGAAGTGCTATGTACAAAAAGAAGACTTACGCATCTCCATCCACGATAAAGCTGACCAAGTCATCTTAGAAGACGAACTCGGTTTTCATTGGGAAGAAGACTACGAAATTGGTAGTAATATTGTCAAAATGAGTAAAGTATCTCAAGATGCTGAATGTTATTATGGCTTGGGCGACAAGCCGACACATTTCAATCTGAAAGGAAAAAAATTCCAAAATTGGGTGACCGACGAATACGCATTTGGAAAAGATAAAGACCCAATTTACAAAGCCATTCCTTTCTACACTGGATTACACCACCATGTAGCCTATGGAGTATTTTTTGACAATACATTCAAAACATATTTCGATTTTTGCCATGAACGACGAAACGTAACCAGTTTTTGGGCAGATGGTGGCGAGATGAACTACTATTTTATTTATGGTCCCAACATGAATGATGTGGTGGTAAATTACACTTCCTTAACTGGAAAACCCGAGCTTCCACCACTCTGGGTATTGGGCTATCACCAAAGCAAATGGAGTTATTATCCGGAATCTAAAGTCAAAGAAATAGCCAAAAACTTCAGAAAACACAAAATTCCTTGCGATGCCATCTACTTAGATATTGACTACATGGATGGCTTCCGTTGCTTCACTTGGAATAAAGAATATTTCCCAAATCCTAAGAAGATGATAGATGAATTATCCGAAAAAGGATTCAAAACCATTGTCATTATTGATCCAGGAATCAAAATAGATAAATATTACAATATCTACCAACAAGCCCTCGAAAATGGCTACTTCTGCAAAAGAGCGGACGGTCCTTACATCAAAGGAAAAGTTTGGCCTGGAGAATGTAATTTTCCCGACTTCACCAATCCAAAAGTCCGCGAATGGTGGGCCGGGCTTTACAAAGAATTAATCGCTGACTTGGGCGTAAAAGGCGTTTGGAACGACATGAACGAACCGGCTATCATGGAAGTCCCCACAAAAACCTTTCATTTGGATGTCCGGCACGACTTTGATGGTCACCCTTGCAGCCACCGAAAAGCACATAATATTTATGGAATGCAGATGGCTCGTGCTACTTACGAAGGGGTTAAGAAATTTTCCTACCCAAAACGCCCGTTTGTGATTACGCGTTCGGCCTATTCTGGCACACAACGCTATACCTCTACCTGGACAGGAGACAACGTTGCCTCTTGGGAGCATTTGTGGGTTGCCAACATCCAAGCTCAACGCATGAGCTTGAGTGGTATGTCTTTTGTTGGCTCCGATATTGGTGGATTTGCCGAACAACCTACCGGCGAGCTTTATGCACGATGGATTCAACTCGGTGTTTTTCATCCGTTTTGCCGAACTCACTCTTCCGGCGACCACGGCGACCAAGAACCTTGGTCATTTGACAAAGAAGTATTGGACATCGTTCGAAGTTTCATCGAACTTCGATATCAACTCCTTCCTTATCTTTACACCATGTTTTACAAATATGCAGTAGAAGCCATTCCCATGCTTAAACCCTTGGTGCTTTTTGACCAAGAAGATGCACAAACACATTACCGCACCGATGAGTTTATCTTTGGAGAACACATCTTGATATGCCCTGTTTTAGAACCCAATGCAAAAGGCCGCAGAATGTATATTCCGAGAGGCAAATGGTATGATTTTTGGACAGACGAATGTGTCGAGGGTGGAAAAGAATTTTGGGTGTCGGCAGATTTGGACAAAATGCCCATTTTCGTCAACGAAGGTTCCATTATCCCCAAATATCCCGTCCAACAGTATGTAGGTGAACTAAAAATTCAAGAATTACTTTTAGATGTCTATTACAAAGAAGGTGTTGAAAAATCAGACTTTTATGAAGATTCTGGCGATGGTTATGACTACAAAAAAGGCAGATACAGCCTTCGGAACTTTACCTTGTTAGGCAGAAAAACCGAATTGATTATCCAGCAATTCAAAGCTGGAAAGTATGAAACAGACTACCAGACTTTTAAAATTAGACTGCACGGCCTGCCTTTCAAAGTGGATAAAGTTCAGGTTGACAATGAAACGATTGCCTTTAGTGATATCAAATTAAACGGCGACAACACCATGGTTGTTACGCAAAATTTTACAGAACTGCACATCATCGGAAAAGAATATAAACCGATTTGAAAAGTTAACTTTTGAGTTTAATATTTTAATGGATAAAAATTAAAATTATGAAAAATTTATTTTCAGCAGTTTTTCTATACCTTTTAGCAGCTGCCTGCGCAACCAACCCTTTTACCGGAAAACAAACTTTAAGTTTTTACTCTAATGATTCTGTTTTTCCACAATCCTTTCAGCAATACAACCAGTTTTTGTCTGAAAATAAAGTTATTAAGACTTCACCCCAACTGGATCAAATCAAACGCGTCGGACAAAAAATCATCGTGGCTTCCGAACGCTATCTCGATGCAAATGGCTATCCTGGTTACTTGAAAGACTACAAATGGGAATTTAATTTGGTCGATAGTGACCAAGTAAATGCCTTTGCCATGCCCGGTGGAAAAGTGGTCTTCTACACCGGCATCATGCCCATTACGCAAAACGATGCCGGTATAGCTACGGTTATGGGACACGAAATCGCACACGCCTTAGCCAATCACGGTTCCCAACGCATGAGTGCCGGAACCATACAACAATTGGGTGCCGTTGGCGTTGCGCTTGCTACAGGTGGCAAATCTGCCGAGTCGCAAGAGCTTTGGATGCAAGCATATGGTGTAACTTCACAGTACGGTGCTATGCTTCCATTCAGCCGATCACATGAAAGCGAAGCAGATGCAATCGGTCTGACACTCATGGCTATCGCGGGTTATAACCCGGACGAAGCAGCCAGTTTTTGGCTGCGTATGGAGGCCAAAAGTGGTGGCCAAGCCCCTCCCGAATTTTTGAGTACACACCCTTCAGCCGGAACAAGAATAGCCAATCTCAAGCAACTCGTTCCACAAGCCAAAGCTGAAGCAGCTAAGTTTGGTGTGAAATTTAACTGATTTGACACATGGAGCAACTCCCAAAAGGCCATCCAAAATTATTAAATGCATGGGCTTTTTACGATTGGGCAAATTCTGTTTACAGTTTAGTGATAGCCTCCGCTATCTTTCCAATTTTCTACGGGGCTTTGACTATTATCAGAGATGCTGATGGCAACAAAATAAGCGATACCGTAATTTTTCTAGGAACCTCCTTTAACAACGATGCGCTCATTAGTTATGTCACTTCAATCGGTTTTTTGGTTGTAGCCCTTATTTCTCCTTTTTTGTCCGGAATTTCAGATTACATCGGAAATAAAAAAGCCTTTCTGCGGTTTTTCTGTTTTTTGGGAGCCATTTCCTGTATCGGATTATATTGGTTTTCATTGGACAACCTCCTCTTCGGAATCATCAGTTACCTGCTGGCATTGATAGGTTTTTGGGGAAGCTTGGTGTTTTATAATTCTTACCTGCCAGATATAGTTGAGAAAGAAGGACAAGACTACCTGAGCGCCAAAGGGTACATCTTAGGTTATCTCGGAAGTGTTATTTTGCTGATCTTGTGCCTAATCTTAATTATGAAACACACTTGGTTCGGGTTTCCGGATGAAGGAAAACCCACGCGTATTTCCTTCATCTTGGTCGGGATTTGGTGGATTGGTTTCAGCCAGTATTCACTCCATTTCCTGCCCAAAGGCAACAAAATCAAGCGCGTGCCGAAAGATGTTTTGTTTAACGGATTCAGGGAAATGAAAAAAGTATATCATCAACTGTTAAAAAACGAATACCTAAAACGCTATTTATTAGCTTTTTTTGTGTATAGCATGGCCGTACAAACCGTGATGATTGTAGCAACTTATTTCGGTATGGAAGAAATCGATTGGTCTGGGCAAAGCGCAACAAAAGGATTGATAGTTAGCATCTTACTGATACAATTGGTGGCAGCTGGTGGCGCAAAACTAACCGCCTATTCCTCAAAAAAATTCGGAAACATCACCACATTATTGGTGTTAAATATTCTTTGGGCTCTAGTATGCCTTTACGCCTTTTACATGACCAAACCAGTACAATTCTATATCGCAGCATCTTGCGTAGGCTTAGTCATGGGAGGAATACAATCGCTTTCGCGCTCAACCTATTCGAAACTACTGCCACAAACTCAAGACACCGCTTCCTTTTTTAGTTTTTACGACGTTACCGAAAAAATTGGCATAGTCATCGGGATGTTTATGTATGGTTATGTTTCTCAAATTACCGGCAGCATGCGAAATTCTATCCTCTTTTTAATTAGTTTTTTTATAATCGGCATTATTTTACTGCTTAGAATTCCCAATTCTTTAAGAAAATTATCATAACAATTTTTGTGTTTTACAACATATTGTTTAAAATTCAATTTGTATAACTTTTCAATATTATCCCAATACTATACTAAATTGATTTCACATTTTAATAAATTCCCATCCATCACCAATAAAATTGTGAATCTGTCAATAAAAAACATCAATTTTAAAGTTTAATGAAAATGTGGGTTAAAGTTAAATAAAACCTATATTTTTTTGTCATTGTTAAGTAATTTTGCAAACATTCTTTTCAAATATTACATTTTATGTTGAAGCAACAAGGACTTTATTTACCCGAATTTGAGCATGACAATTGTGGGGCAGGATTTATATGCAGCCTGAAAGGAGAAAAGTCGAATGAAGTCATACACAAAGCACTCGAAATTCTCGAAAAACTCGAGCATCGCGGTGCTGTCAGCGCAGATGGCCGCACCGGTGACGGAGCCGGAATCCTCATTGATATCCCCCACGAATTTTTTAAGAAAAACTGTGCCGGTATTCACATTCCTGAACCCAATGAATATGCGGCAGGAAATGTATTTCTTCCAAAAAAAGACAATCAAAAGAAATATTGCAAAGACATCTTTTCTGAAAATATACAAAAATTCGGCCTCGAATTATTGGGCTGGAGAAAAGTACCGGTTGATTCGCAAAACATTGGCCGGATAGCCGCCGAATCGGAGCCGGATATCGAACAGATTTTTATTGGTAAAGGACAATCCAAATTGAACGAATACGAGTTTATGGTCAAGCTCTATATTGTCCGTAAACTCACCGAAAACACCATTCGTGAATCGAAACTATCGGAAAGTTCATTTTTCTATCTCCCTACCCTTTCCACCAAAACCATCATTTTCAAAGGCTTGTTGAAACCGAAAGACATCAAACTGTATTATACCGATTTGATGCATCCGGATGTGGTCACAAGGCTTGCCTTGGTACACCAACGTTTCTCAACCAACACGTTTCCAACTTGGGATTTGGCACAACCTTTCCGGTATATGTGCCACAATGGAGAAATCAATACGCTGCGTGGAAACGTTTCTCGTATGCGAGCTCGCGAAGAATTACTCAAATCCGGGTTATTCGGTGAGGAAATCAAAAAAATATTGCCTATTGTCATCGAAGGTAAATCAGACTCCGCCTGTATGGACAACGTGGTCGAACTGCTTTTGATGACCGGGCGTTCATTGCCCGAAGCCATGATGATGTTGATACCCGAAGCATGGGAAAAACACAAAGAAATGTCGCCGGAGAAAAAAGCTTTCTACGAATTTAATTCTTGCTTGATGGAGCCTTGGGACGGGCCTGCCTCCATTCCATTTACAGACGGTAACTACATTGGTGCGTTGTTAGACAGAAACGGGTTGCGCCCTTCGCGATACACCGTTACCAAAGACGGCTATGTCATCATGTCTTCCGAAACCGGCGTGGTGGACATCGAACCTAAAAACATCGAATCACACGGCCGGCTCGAACCGGGTAGAATGTTTTTGGTGGACATGAATGCCGGAAGAATCATCAACGATGACGAAATCAAAAACCGGATTGTATCGCAGCGCCCTTATCAACAATGGATTGATAAAAATCTCATTCACCTGCGAAACATCCCCTACACCAATTGCCCTATTTTTCAGGAAACAGAATCCATCGATGTACGCAAAAGAATATTTGGATACACTGTTGAAGATGTCAATACGATCATCAATCCGATGGCTAAATTCGGTAAAGAAGCCATTGGATCGATGGGAACCGACACACCGCTTGCTGTTTTGTCAGATCGTCCTCAGCTCATCTACAACTATTTCAAACAACTGTTTGCACAAGTGACCAACCCGCCACTCGATGGTATCCGAGAAGAAATCATCACCGACATCAGCCTGACTTTGGGAAGTGATTTCAATATTTTCGAGATTGACGAAAAACACGCCCGTCGTTTAAAAATTCAAAACCCGGTTATTTCGCGGGAAGATTTAGAAAAAATAAAAAGTTTTGACAACGGCTACATCAAAACCAAGAGCATCAAAACGCTCTATCCAATAGCCCAAGGATTAAACGGTTTGGAAAACGCCCTCGAAGACATCGCACAACAAGCATCCAAAGCCATCGACGAAGGCTACACCATCCTGATTTTGTCAGACCGCGGCGTTTCAGAAGAGTTTGCCCCCATACCGGCATTATTATCCTGTTCGCATATTCACAGCGCACTCAAAAAATTTGGCAAACGTTCAAAAATTGCCATCATCGTCGAATCTGCCGAACCAAGAGAAGTGCACCATTTTGCCTTGCTTTTTGGTTATGGCGCAAGTGCTGTCAATCCCTACATGGTCAACGAGATTATTCGTGAGCAAATCAAAGAAAAAGTCCTGACCGAAGTAGAAGAAGAATATGCCATTAAAAATTTCAACAAAGCCGTAGGATTGGGTGTTGTTAAAGTGATGAATAAAATCGGTATTTCAACACTCAACTCCTATCGGGGTTCCCAACTTTTCGAATGTATCGGAGTCAACAAAAGCGTGATTGATAAATATTTTCCCAACACACCATCTCGAATAGAAGGCATCGGCTTGTATGAACTAGAAAAAGAAATTGCACAAAGACACCGACGCGCTTTTCAACTAAACGATGTCGCCAGCAATCTTAATCTGGAAATTGGTGGCGATTACAAATGGCGGCGTAACGGCGAGCGGCACATGTTCAACCCGCTAACGGTTGCCAAACTGCAGCAAGCTGTCCGGCAAAATAATCCGAAAACCTATCAAGAATATGCCGAATTAGTCAACAACCAGAGCAAAGAATTGATGACACTCCGGGGTATGTTTGAATTTACCAACTTCGATCCGATTCCGATTGTAGAAGTAGAACCGTGGACAGAAATAGTCAAAAGATTCAAAACCGGAGCGATGTCCTATGGTTCTATCAGCAGTGAAGCACACGAAAACCTTGCCATTGCCATGAACCGCATCGGCGGGAAAAGCAATTCGGGTGAAGGCGGGGAAGACCCACAACGATTTTACAAAGATGCCGACGGCGATTGGAAAAACAGTGCCATCAAACAAGTAGCTTCCGGACGATTTGGGGTTTCGATTAATTATTTGACAAATGCCTCTGAGATACAAATCAAAATGGCACAAGGAGCCAAACCGGGTGAAGGCGGTCAATTGCCCGGAGAAAAAGTATATCCTTGGATAGCCAAAGTTAGGAATTCCACGCCCTATGTCGGTTTGATATCACCGCCACCTCATCACGATATTTATTCTATTGAAGATTTGGCCCAACTCATTTTTGATTTAAAAAATGCCAATCGCGAAGCTCGTATAAACGTAAAATTAGTTTCGGAGGTTGGTGTTGGTACGGTCGCCGCGGGTGTAGCCAAAGCCAAGGCCGATGTCATTTTGGTATCCGGATACGATGGCGGAACCGGAGCCTCACCATTAACTTCCCTGAAGCATGCCGGCCTCCCCTGGGAGTTAGGAATAGCCGAAGCTCAACAAACTTTGGTAATGAACGATTTAAGAAGCCGTGTCGTACTCGAATGTGACGGACAACTCAAGACAGGGCGTGATGTAGCCATCGCTTGCCTTTTGGGTGCTGAAGAATTCGGTTTTGCAACCGCACCGTTGGTCGCTTCGGGCTGCATCATGATGCGTGTCTGCCATTTGAATACTTGCCCGGTTGGTATTGCCACACAAAATCCCGAACTGCGCAAAAAATTTGAGGGTAAACCTGAACACGTGGTTAATTTCATGTACTTCGTCGCCGAAGAACTCAGGACTATCATGGCTCAACTTGGTTTCAGGACCATCAACGAGATGATTGGTCAAGTACATAAAATAAACACACGGAAAGCCATCAGTCATTTCAAGGCAAAAGGACTGAACTTGACTCCTATCCTCAAAAAAATTGACACTCCGGAGGGCGTGGCAGTTTTCAACACCCAAAAGCAAGAACATCACCTCGAGGATGCCATCGATTTTAAAATCATCAGCCAAGCACATTTGGCACTTTTCCGTAAAGAAAAAATGGTGCTCGATTACCCAATACACAATACTGACCGAGCAGTCGGCGCAATTTTGAGCAACGAAATTTCAAAAATTTACGGTGCGCAAGGGCTTCCTGACAATACCTTGAAAATCAATTTCAAAGGGGCTGCCGGCCAAAGTTTTGCCGCATTTGCCACCAAAGGTCTGACACTTAAAGTTGAAGGAAATACCAATGACTATCTGGCAAAAGGGCTTTCCGGAGCGAGGGTTATCATCAAGGTTCCGGACGAAACCACTTTCAAACCCGAAGAAAACATCATCATTGGGAATGTAGCTCTTTACGGAGCCATAGATGGAGAAGTATACATCAACGGCGTTGCAGGCGAGCGTTTCTGTGTACGAAACTCAGGAGCCAAAGCAGTTGTAGAAGGTATCGGCGACCACGGTTGCGAGTACATGACCGGAGGTATTACTGTCATACTCGGAAAAACAGGCCGGAATTTTGCGGCCGGTATGAGCGGCGGTGTCGCTTACGTATTCAATCCGAATGGTAAATTTATCGATAAATGCAACCTCGAAAGTGTCGCTTTGGAAGAAATCACCGAAGGCGAAGATCAATTACAACTCAAGGAATTAATCGAAAATCATTATAATTTCACAAACAGTCCGTTGGCTTACCGCATCTTGGAACAATGGGAAAACAGCTTGATAAATTTTGTGAAAGTAATGCCTTTTGAATACAAAAAAGCATTGGAACGAATTAAAAAAGAATCATTAGAAACCGCTATAAGCCAATAATATTATGGGAAAAGCAACCGGTTTTTTGGAATTTCCAAGAGAAATAGAAGCCTACAAACCCGTCGAAGAACGCGTCAAAGCCTATAAAGAATTTACCCTTCCGCTTGACGAAACTAAATTAAAAAATCAAGGCGCAAGATGCATGGATTGTGGCATACCGTTTTGCCACAGCGGATGCCCGTTGGGTAATCTGATCCCAGATTTCAACGATTTGGTCTATAGAGGCCGTTGGAAAGATGCGTTAGCAGTGCTTCATTCAACCAACAATTTTCCCGAATTCACTGGCAGGTTGTGCCCTGCACCTTGCGAAGAAGCCTGCGTTTTAGGCATCAATGAAGATCCTGTGAGCATTGAAAACATCGAAAAAAGCATTGTTGAGAGAGGCTTCAAGGAAGGTTGGATAGTTGCCAATCCGCCCACACACCGCACCGGAAAAAAAGTTGCCGTGATTGGCTCCGGCCCTTCCGGGTTGGCCGCTGCACAACAATTGAACAGAGCCGGGCATTGGGTAACCGTTTTTGAAAGAGATTCACGTGTAGGTGGCTTGTTGCGATATGGAATTCCCGATTTTAAAATGGAAAAAATCGTCATCGACAGACGCGTGGCTATTATGAAACAAGAAGGAATCGTTTTCAGGACGAATGCCGAAGTGGGAAAACATATTTCCGTGTCTGAATTGGACTCTTTCGATGCAATCGTATTGAGTACGGGAGCTACTGTCAGGCGTGACTTGCCCATCAAAGGCAATAAACTCAAAGGTATCGTGCAGGCGATGGATTTTTTGAAACAACAAAACAAACGTGTAGAAGGTGCAGAATTTGAAGGCGAAGCCATTTCTGCCAAAGGAAAACACGTCATCGTGATTGGTGGAGGTGATACCGGGTCGGATTGTATCGGAACGTCAAACAGACAAGGTGCGCTGTCGGTTACCAATTTTGAAATCATGTCTCGCGGAACAGAAGCGCGCCCGGAAGACCAACCTTGGCCCTATTATCCGATGCGGCTTCGCACGACTTCCTCACACAAAGAAGGTGTCAATCGATTTTGGAGTATCTCGACCAAAGAATTTATCGGTGACAAACAAAATAACGTGATTGGGCTTATAACCACCGAAGTAGAATGGATATGCAAACCCGGAGAAAGGCCACAACTTCGTGAAGTTCCCGGTACCGCCAAAGAATTTCCGTGCGATTTGGTTGTTCTCGCCCTCGGATTTACCGGCTCGGAAAACAACCTACCCGAACAGTTAGGAGTCCGCTTGGATTCCCGGACAAACATCGATGCGCAAGAGAATAGCTATCAGACCAATGTTCCGCACATATTTGCTGCCGGAGACACCCGAAGAGGCCAATCGCTCATTGTTTGGGCAATTTCTGAAGGTAGGGAAGCCGCCTACCACGCGGACAAATACCTGATGGGAAAATCTTTGTTGCCAACTAAAGGGAAAGGTGACTTGCCTCGGATTTAGGACGAAAACAGCTTAAATAGAAACTTTTAAACTTAAAAAAAGATTTCTAATGAGCATTCCAAAATGTTATGTTCATTTTCATTTGAATCCAAAAAGAAACAGGCTTCATAAGGTTTTTGAAATTTTTGAGGCCTAAAATTAAGTTGAAATATAAGCTTTGAAACCATTTAACTTACTTGCAAAGCTCCTATTAGCTAAATCAGTTTTTTTTTATAATTTTAGGACGCAGCAAACGAACCTAAAATTATCTCGTACAATGAAATCTTACAGTATCAAAAACTTAGAGCAATACTTCAAACAATACAAAAAATCCGTCCAAAATCCGGAGAAATTCTGGAACAAAATAGCTGAAGAAAATTTTGTTTGGTACCAAAAATGGAACAAAGTACTCGCGTATGACATGACCGAAGCAAGCATCAAATGGTTTCTGAATGCCAAACTCAACATCACCAAAAACTGTATAGACCGGCATCTTTCCAAGCGAGGAAACAAAACCGCCATCATTTTTGAGCCCAACAATCCAAACGAACCCGCGCAACACATTACTTACTTAGACTTGTATGAACGAGTCTGCAAATTGTCCAATGTACTGAAAGAACAAGGCATCCGAAAAGGTGATCGCGTTTGCATCTATTTACCGATGATTCCCGAACTAGCCATATCCGTTTTAGCCTGCGCGCGAATCGGCGCCATTCATTCCGTCGTTTTTGCCGGATTTTCTGCCAGCGCGCTCACAACTCGCATCAACGATTCCGACTGTAAAATGGTCATCACTTCCGACGGCGGATTCAGAGGCGACAAGACCATAGATTTGAAAACAATTGTAAACAATGCTTTGGATAAATGCCCTTGTGTTGAGAAAGTGTTGGTTGTTAAAAGAACAAACACAACGGTCGAAATGAAACCGGGGCGTGATTTTTGGCTCGCACCCCTGATGGAAAATGCTTTGGCCGACCATGTGGCAGAAATCATGGATGCGGAAGACCCGCTTTTTATTCTCTACACTTCCGGCTCGACAGGAAAACCCAAAGGAATGATGCATACCACAGGTGGCTATATGGTTTACACAGCTTATACCTTCAAAAATATTTTTCAGTATGAGGAAAACGATGTTTTTTGGTGCACTGCAGACATCGGTTGGATTACAGGGCATTCCTACATTGTTTACGGTCCACTTCTGAACGGAGCCACCACACTTATGTTTGAAGGTATTCCCTCCTATCCAGATTTTGGACGCTTTTGGGAAGTAGTTGAAAAACACAAAGTCAATCAATTTTATACAGCTCCAACTGCCATTCGGGCATTGGCAAAAGAAAATGTTTCTTATGTAGAAAAGCACGACCTTTCTTCTTTAAAACTTCTTGGAACAGTAGGAGAACCTATCAATGAGGAAGCTTGGCACTGGTATAACGACCATATAGGTAAAAAAAACTGTCCGATTGTGGACACTTGGTGGCAAACCGAAACCGGCGGTATTTTGATTTCGCCCATCCCATTTGTCACCCCAACCAAACCAACTTACGCCACACTGCCCCTGCCGGGCATTCAACCTGTTTTGATGGATGAACGCAGAAACGAAGTAGAAGGCAATCTTTCCTCGGGAAGTTTATGCATCAAATTTCCGTGGCCATCGATAGCGCGGACTATTTGGGGCGATCATCAACGCTATAAAGAGACCTAT
Organism: Flavobacteriales bacterium CG_4_9_14_3_um_filter_40_17; assembly: GCA_002790195.1. Lineage (GTDB taxonomy): Bacteria > Bacteroidota > Bacteroidia > Flavobacteriales > Flavobacteriaceae > UM-FILTER-40-17. Next base: position 45,412 of record PFUR01000086.1, on the reverse strand, counting down.
TTTAAGGCATTCCCGGGAAAATATTTCACCGGCGACGGCGCACTTCGTGATGAAGTGGGTTATTACCGCATCACGGGGCGGGTGGATGATGTGATTATCGTGTCCGGCCACAACTTGGGCACGGCTCCGATAGAAGATGCCATCAACGAGCATCCGGCAGTAGCAGAATCGGCCATCGTCGGGTTTTCGCACGATGTGAAAGGAAATGCCTTGTACGGTTTTGTTATCCTGAAAGAAGAAGGGGAAAGCCGGGTTCGCGAAAATTTAAGCAAAGAAATTAACCAATTAATCTCAGACCACATCGGTCCAATTGCCAAGTTGGATAAAATCCAGTTTGTCTCTGGGTTGCCCAAAACACGTTCCGGAAAAATTATGCGGCGCATTCTTCGAAAGATTGCTGAGGGTGATTTTTCCAATTTCGGCGATATTTCTACCCTCCTGAATCCGGAAGTGGTAGAGGAAATCAAGAACGGGCGGATTAGTTAAGTTAGTTATTGTTTTGATTTTACTTTTTTATTTGACATGAATGGAAATGGTAACAAAATTTTTTATTGGTTTGATAGCTTTTGAACACTTGTTTTTGTAATGGTTGGAAATGTTTGCCTGGGAGACGACGGCAGGAAAAAAAACTTTTAAAAACCTACCAACCGAATTGTTTAAAACCACCAAGACGCTTGCTGCTAACCAAGGATTGTACAACGGTTTTTTGACCGCCGGGCTTATTTGGATATTTTTATTTCAGACGAAAATTGGAAGGTAAAAACTGCCGTTTTGTTTTTGAGTTGCGTGACTGTCGCGGGTATTTATGCTGCTTTTACCGTCAGCAAGAAAATATTTTTTATACAAGCATTGCTGGTACTTTTGGCAATATTGAGTTTGATAACCTGAAATAGAAAACAGATAACCAAACCACATAAAAAAGCGCCCTTCCGGGCGCTCCTTACAAACAAACAAACCAATTAATCAACCAATTTAACCTTGATATGGAAAGCTATATACTTTACCGTTTTTTTTAACTTGAAGGGAATAATCCCCACTTTCTACTTTAGAAAAATTGTAGCTTCGTTTCAGTTCGATCTGCTCTGTTACCGTTTCTTCAAACAACAATTGGCCTAATTGATTATAAATAGCTACGGTAATCGGGTTTTTATCCGGATTGAAAACCATTAGTTGTAAAGAAGTACCGCTAATCTTCATAAACGGCTTGTAAATTTCTGTTTTGAAATCCATCTTCAAAACAGCTTCCTGCTCAGTTACTTGAAGCGGGATAACCACTTGTTTGACCGCGGCATCCATCTCTATAAAATAATTGCCGGTAGGCAGTTTACTTAAATTAAATTGCTTGCCAATTTCTAAATTGCGGCCGAGTGTTTCTTCATAAAGAACCACTCCGAAATCATCCACAATCTTCATTTTAGAAAATGGCTGCAGCAACGAAGCACTCAAACGGATGGTTTTAGCACGGATGCTTCCATCGTTTACCAGTTTTACTCTTTCGTTGGCAGAAATTTGCATTACCCCCAAAAGGGCAATTACACTTAAATAATACTTGATGTCTTTTTTCATAGCATTGAATTTTAAAAGATTTTAAGCAAAGATAGAAGGTCTTCGTTGAGGTAAATCCTCATTAATTTTCTGATTTATACATTATTTTACCTTCAAAAATTGATATTTAAAATTAAATAGTTAATTTTACACACATTATAGTTAATCAAAACCTAATTAGATATCACTATTTAACATATTTTTGTTTAAAAATTGTTGTAAACCATGACATTAAGTAATCTAAAACCTTCGTTAGAAAAGATATCGCCGCCATTTGGTAGCTCGATAATGTTTAAACAATATGCCGAACAATCGCAAAACAAAGATCCACAGTGGCATTTCCATCCCGAAGTTGAGCTGGTCTGTGTCAATGGTGGAATGGGAAAAAGATTAGTTGGCAGCCATGTCTCGTTCTACCGCAACGGCGATTTGATACTCATTGGTTCTAATCTGCCACACTACGGCTTCACCGACCGTTTGACCGGCAACGAAAGTGAAACCATCATACAGTTTCGGGAAGATTTTTTGGGAGAAGGTTTTTTAACAGTTCCCGAAATGTCGGGCATCCGGAAACTGCTGGAACGAGCTAAAATGGGTGTCGTCTTTCACGGCGAAACAAAAAAATCTGTCGGTGCCAGGATTGAAAAACTCGGACAATACAGCTATTTTGAACGTCTAATCCGTTTGTTGCAAATCTTTAAGGAGCTCGACGAATCGGACGAATACACGATTTTGAATGCACAAGGTTTTGTGCTCGAAGTTGAGCCGCAAGACAATCAGCGCATCGATATGGTGTTTGGGTTTGTTCGAGAAAACTTCAGCCGATCCATCACGCTCGAAGAAATATCTTCGTTGGTCAGCATGACCATTCCCGCTTTTTGCCGCTATTTCAAAAAAATTACCGGGAAAACATTTACACAATTTGTCAATGAATATCGGTTGGTGCATGCTTCCAAATTGTTAGCCGAAAAACCATCGAGTATTACTGAGATTTGCTATGAAAGTGGTTTCAACAACTTTTCGCATTTCAATAAACTATTCAAAGGATTTACCGGACGCAATCCGTCTACATATCGCAATGAGTTGAAATTGATTTTGAAATAACAAACTTTTACCTCCCTGGTCTTTTTCTACTATGATTATTAAATCTTCAAAAAGTTCAATTTTGAAGACTTCCATTTTAGATTAATTGAAATTAAAAGAATTAATCAACCCTTAATCCGAAAAATTATTCGCAGAATAGTACCTTTGCAAAAAAAAATAAATGAAGCTAAATTTTAGAGAGATTGTCACGGCAACCATGGTTCTTTTTGCTGTGATAGATATCATCGGAAGCATCCCAATCATCATAGATTTGCGCAAAAAGGTCGGCCACATACAGTCCGAAAAAGCCTCTTTGGTCGCTGCCATCATCATGATTTTGTTTATGTTCGTCGGGGAAGAAATTTTAAAACTCATCGGAATAGACATCAACTCTTTTGCGGTGGCCGGCTCGCTGATTATTTTTTTTCTTGCCTTGGAAATGATTTTAGGCATTACGTTCTACAGGGATGAACAACCGGAAACGGCTTCGATAGTGCCAATCGCGTTTCCCCTCATAGCTGGAGCCGGCACCATGACATCTATCTTGTCGTTGCGTGCTGAATTTCAAACTATCAATATCGTCATCGCTATTGTTATCAACATTGTTTTTGTCTATCTTGTGCTGAAATCTTCCGCAAAAATCGAAAGGTTGTTTGGGAAATCTGGTATCAATGTAATTCGAAAAGTATTTGGAATCATTCTGCTTGCTATTGCTGTAAAATTGTTTACAACCAACATCAAAGGGCTGATTTAAAACAATTTACCGAATATACACAACAAAATTTTAAATAATTAACCCAATTAAAAATGAAGGTAGTTTGGTATTTGTTGATATTGGCCGCTTTGGCGTTAGCCATTTTTAATTTTATTCAAATAAATTTTGAAAATCCATTTGGAAACGACAGCACCATCGCCATCGGTGGGACATTGGTTTCGCTTTGTGCCATTGTATTAATTTTTATTTTTCTGATTTCAAAGTCTATCAAAGAGAAATTAAAAAAATAAAAACCGTTTGATTATTGCTATTTAACCGAATCATAAACCACCACTTTTGTCCAAAGATGGCCATAATCTTCGATAAATTTTAGGTGAATTGGGTCTTGTTGGTATTGCTCCTCATCTTCCATGTTGTTAAACATACACATCCAGCTGACAGCGTATTTTTTTTTAATAACCGGACGGTCGGTTGAAGCCGGAAACCCAATATAATGTTGCTGAATTGTTGACACTTTAGAAAGTTTTTCCAAACCTTCCACGAGCTTGTCTCGGTCTTCCAAACTGTCCGGGTTTTTCAAGTAAAAATACACATGATGGATGAACGGGTTTTCCATATTTTTTTGATTTTGTTCGATAGTGGAATGCTCATCCACTTTTGCCGAAATATGTATGCAGGACGATAAAATTAAGGATATAGCGACAGCGGTAAAAGTTGTTTTACTTAAATTCATACTTGAGTTAAAAGGATAAATGCCTCATTTATATTTTGCCATATAAAAATATAATCAGCTTGATTGGTTTTCTATTTTTAGTTTCTTGTAAAAAATGCTTATAAAATTGAACTCTATGTGAAACAAAGTATCAGGTAATCAAATTGCCATTATCATCCCATTGCGCTGTTATGTCGCGTTCTTCAGGTTTTAGATAGACCTCAAGGTATTTTGAATCGAGGGAAACTCCATGTTTTTCCATCACTTCTTGTGGAACACCATTCCAAACGTTGGGTGTATTTCCTCTATACCCCAAATAAGTAAGTCCGGCCTGAGAAGTAAAATATCCGGTTGCTGTGAGGTTTCTGAGTAAGTTGAAAAACAAAACTGCATTTTGAAATCGGGGTTCAGCCGTGTCAGGATAAGCTATTAAATCAAGGATTTGTTTCTGATTTTCAGAAGTTATTTCTAAGAAATATTTTCCAAAAGCTTCATCTGCGGTAAAATCGAGCCATATCAATCCGCCGCGCATCAAGGTTTGATTGTCCGGTTGGTCTTTCATGATAAATTCCAAAAAATCAATCACACCTGCTTCTTTTGCGCCGACAGAATTCTCATCAGAAGGTATGATGATGTCAATTAAAACGTTTAGTTTGGCTAGTTCAAATTCATTGAAAAAAGTAAACTCATCGATTTCTCTCAATATTTTCAATTCTTCGTCTGTTCGAGCATAAGGAGGTATGTAAGCCTTGACGGGAGCTTGTACTACCTTCGTTTCTGTCGAACAGCCAGTCCAGACCAAACTGCTGGCCAAGGTGCCGGCCATAATCAATTTTAGATTTTCTCTTCTATCCATGACGTTCGGTTTAAATATTTTTTTGTGAAAGTTCTTTAATAATGTATTCAGAAGTTCTCCATGCCAGTGCCATGATGGTCCAAGTTGGGTTTTTATCCGCTTGGGAAACAAAAGAACCGCCATCTACCACAAACAAGTTTTTACATTCGTGTGCTTGGCAATTGCTGTTGAGTGCTGATTTTTTGGGATCATTACCCATGCGAATGGTTCCAACTTCGTGAATAATCCTTCCGGGAGCCTGAAGTCCATATTGTGTATCTTTTCCAGGTTTACTACCAAGCAAAATAGCACCCGATTTAGTCAATATTTCTTCAAAGGTATCGTGCATGTGTTTGGCTTGATTAACTTCCTGTTCAGTCCATTTGTAGTGAAATTTGAGCACCGGTATTCCAAATTTATCGAAAGTATTTGGGTCTATTTCACAAAAATTTTCATACTTCGGTATGCTTTCTCCCCGACCGGACATACCAACCATGGAGCCAAAATAACTTCTGATATCTTTCTTAAGGCCCGGCCCGTAGCCTCCGTTTGTGCCTACATTTCCAAATTCATCTTTGATGTATTGACGCATGGTGTCCATTCCAAATCCGGTGCCATAGCTTGGCATCCCCATTCCACCCCAATATTCGATGTGATAACCTCTAGCAAAATTGAGTTTTTTATTGTCGAGCCACCAAGGTGTGTAAACGTGCATGCCGCCTACACCATCTTCATTGTAACGATCTCGATTCTGCAAAGCGGGCATGATGGCAGCTCTTCCAGTTCCGGTAGAATCATGTAAATAATGTCCGACAACTCCGCTTCCATTTGCGAGTCCATTGGGGTGCTGAGAGGATTTTGAATTGAGCATGATGCGAGCTGATTCGCAAGCGGAAGCTCCCAAAACCACAACTTTCGCCGTCAGCTTATGTTCTTTCATATCTATTTTACTGATAAAGGAAACACCGGTCGCCAGTCCTTCAGAATCTGTGGTTACTTTACGTACCATCGCATAGGTATATAAATCTACCTTTCCGTTTTTCTGAGCGGGTTTAATTAGGCAAGTCCCTGAAGAAAAGTCTGCATATATTTGGCAAGCTCGGTTGCATTGGCTACAAAAGAAACAAACACCTCTTTCATTGTTAATTCTTTTGGTCAAAATGGATAATCTGGAAGGGATGACAGGGATGTTCATTTTATCCGTTCCCCTTTTAAGCATCATCTCGTGTAGCCGAGGTTTTGGAGGCGGTAAAAACAATCCGTCCGGTTCGTTGTAGATTCCCTCTTTTGAACCAAAAACGCCGATTAATTTATCGACCTTATCGTAATAAGGTTTTACATCTTCATAACCAATAGGCCAACTTTCTCCCAATCCATCTATATCGCCTCTCTTAAAGTCATTGGGACCAAACCGGAGTGAAATGCGTCCCCAGTGGTTGGTCCTTCCGCCCACCATGCGCGAACGAAACCAATCGAAACTGCTTCCTTCTGCGACTGTGTAAGGTTCTCCTTCTATGTCCCAACCGCCAATGGCTGCATCAAAATCACCAAAAGGCCGGATGCGTGTCCCGGCTCCCCGCCTGGGAGATTCCCACGGCCATCTCAATTGAGTCCTGTCTTCTTCTTTTGCGGGATCAAAATCGCCACCGGCTTCTACTACCGCGATGGAAAGCCCTGCTTCAGACAATATCTTTGCAGCCATGCCTCCACCAGCACCGGAGCCAACAATAATCACATCATATAGATTGGGTTGTTCTTTGATTTGAAAACTCATGAATAATAGGTTTTGTTTGAGGTTTAAAGATAATTTAATTTTAGGGAAACGGTCCTAATATTATATTTTCAAAATGCAATAAAATATTATCAGAAATTAATTTGAAAATGTGCTAATTTGAAAATGTAGGTTTAATAGACAAAATTCTTTCAATCTTCAAATCTTCAAATCAGCATTTATCAGGGTGCCAACCGTTCCATTATCCAATCCATATCTGCCAATCGAAACCGGATGCGGTCGTGCAAGCGATTGGGGCGGCCTTGCCAAAATTCGATTTCTTGTGGCCTGACCAAATATCCACCCCAAAATTTAGGGCGTTCGGGTTGTTTCGATTCAAATTCTTTTTCGAGTGTATGCAGCTTTTCCTCTAGATATTCTCTGTTGGGAATTACTTCGCTTTGTGGGGATACAATCGCACCCAACCGGCTACCCAAAGGACGAGACTCGAAATATCCGTCAGATAAATTGTCTGCTATTTTTTCAGCTTTTCCTTTGATGATAATTTGTCTTTCCAAACCAGCCCAAAAAAAGGAGCAACAGACATTTGGATTGGCCGCGATGGCTTTGCCTTTTTCGCTGTCGTAATTGGTAAAAAAGATAAATCCTTCGTAGGTATATCGTTTCAGCAATACCACTCTTGCTTTCGGAAAGCCGTCCAAACCAAGTGTAGAAAGTGTCATGGCATTAGCCTCATCGACTGTTTCGGATGATTCAGCTTCCAAAAACCATTCCTGAAAAAGTTGCATGGGGTTGTCCGTAATATCTTTTTCAGAAAGTATCTTTTGTGAATAGATTTTGCGATAATTGCTCAGGTCTTTTTCCATCTTTTCTTTTAAGGTGCAATTTACTATTTTTTGAATCTTAGTTATAAATGTTTAATCAAAACAAAAAACTTTGCCATCATCTGCCAAAAGTGTTTGCTCAAAAATTGACTGTGCCTCTTCCAAAAATGGTTGGATGCTACCATAACGGGTGGAATAATGACCCAAAACAAGCTTACCTACTTTTGCTTGCCGAGCAATTTCTGCCGCCTGTTTGGCCGTACTGTGTTTGGTGGGAGCCGCTAGTTTTTGATGCTCATCTAAAAATGTCGCTTCATGATAAAGCACATCGACTCCTTTTATCTGTGAAGTAATCCCCGGATTGAAAACCGTGTCGCTGCAATAAGCATAGGATTTCGGATTGGGCGGGTCAAAAGTCAACCGTTGATTGGGGATGATTTTGTTTTGCCCGGTTAGATAATCTTTGCCGTTCTTGAGATTTTGATAATCGCAAATTTCGATTTCATGCTTTCCGACTTCATCTATGTTGATCCTTCGTTGCCCTAATTTTTCCCGAAACAGAAAACCGTTGGTGTAAATTCGATGATTCAAGGGAATGGTAGTTACTGTGAGATTTTCTTCATCCAAAATCAATTCGGATTCTTTGGAAACAAGTTCATGAAAAACAAGCGAGAAGTTCGTCCACGAATCGGCATATTTAAGTTGCAACAAAATGATTTCTTTGATGCCTACCGGACCGAAAATATGCAATTCCTGCGTTCGGTTGAGCAAGCGAAAAGTAGATATCAAACCAATCAAACCATAGAAATGGTCGCCGTGCAAATGAGAAATAAAAATGTGTTTTATCCTAGAGAATTTGATTTTGCTTTTTCTTAGTTGCACTTGTGTTCCTTCACCGCAATCTATCAGAAAAAGGTGGTTTTTTATTTCGAGCACTTGTGAGGTCGGGTTGGTAAATGTTCTCGGTGTGGCAGCATAGCAACCGAGTATGGTCAAATTCATCATCCTGCTAAAATGTAAAGTGTGTAAAACCAAGGCCGTCAGGTTCTCTTCCTGCCTTAAGTCGTTTTTCTACCACAAAAGTTTCTAAATTGATGACTGTGATGATATCCGCGTTGGTGTTGGCTACATAGGCGAATTTATCGTTGGGATGAATCAAGATACCTACCGGAACCGGGCTGTCATCAAATTGTTGAAACAACCTGCCGGGTTCTTTTTCTGAGGCAGTTGCTTCCATACTGATGGTGTGCAGTAGTTCGCCGGAGTGCGCATTGAAGACGTTGACTGTTCCTGTTTGTGCATTGGAGACCAAAGCCAGATTGGTTTGATGCGTGAATTTGACGCGGATGGGAAATTTTGGCGATTCAATTAAATTCACTATTTCAAAAGATTCGGCATCAATCACCGAAACGAAGTCGGCGGCTCTGTTGGTAACCCAAACGGACTGATTGTCGGGCGAGACGGCTATCCCTTCTGCCCCACTTCCGGTTGGAATTATTTTTTCTAAACGATAGTTGTTTAAGTCAATTACCGAAACACTACCTGAACCGATGTTGGCTACAAAGGCTTTGTTCGATACTCCGGCATAGACAACCATGTGGCTGATTTCTTGGCCTGTCCCCACTTCCTGTGTAACGTATCCCAAGGGAATGTTGACGACCAATACTTTTTTACTCATTTCAGAAGTAACCAAAACATCTTCATTTGAAATCAGGTCAATTCCGTGGGGGGCAAAATAATCGAGTTTAATGGTTTTAACAACTTTTCGCTTAGGTATATCAATGACAGTAAGCGAATTACCTCTTTCTTTTGGATTGCCGTAATTAGTTACAACAGCCGTCTTTCCATCTAAAGAAACGGCTACTTCGTGTGGGTTTTTATCGGTGGTAAGTGTAGCGACAATGCTATCTGATTTGAGGTCTATAAAATTGACCGTATCATCCGATTTGTTGAGAACGATCAGCGTTCCTGTGGTTTGAGCAGAACAAAAGGCGGAAATTAAAAAACCGAAAATCAAGCATATCTTTTTCATAAATTGAAGTTGAGTAGTTTATGGGATGTTATTTAAAATCATCGGCAATTTACTAAATTTAAATATATGGTTGGTTTCCCCTTTTGGTAGATTAAAACTTTGGTTTTGCAACAGGTAAATTTTAATCAAATCAAAACAAAAGAATACGGAATGCTATAAAAATATGTACTTAATTTGAATCTTGAAATCTTACCTCGATTTTTAAAAAAATCTTCTCAAATTATGCATAAATTTTTCGTATTATACCTTGTTTTATCTTTTTTTGCAGAACATGCTAATGGACAAGATTTTGTTTTGAACAACGGATATCAGCCTGAGCGTGTTTGTTGCCAAACAAGCACAATGGCTCAGAGCCAGCAAAAAATTTATCATCTCAGCAAGAAAAAAGAAACCTATATTTTAGGAGCCGGGCTCGGCTTGGTTGTCAGTGGGATTATTTTAAAAACAACCCATGACAAAGGTAAAATCGATTCCGGACAACTTGCCAATTTAAATCGAAACGACATCAACGGCCTCGACCGGGGTGTGGTATTTAATTATTCCCAATCTGCCGCAGATGTCAGTGATATCCTGCTCGCTGCCACTTCCGCACTGCCCGTTGCCGCATTTTATTTAGACAAGAAAACTCGAAAAGAATACAAAACGCTGGCGGTGATGGGTGGTCAAATATTTTTGGGAAACAACGCACTCTCATTTGGTACAAAATACGCCTTCAACCGTTTCAGGCCTCTCACTTACAACACCAATCTTTCCTTTGACAAGCGGTCAAAACAAGACAACCGTTATTCTTTTTATTCCGCTCATGTATCGCAGACGGCCGCTTTTTCCTTCTTTTTTGCTAAAGTGATGACCGATTTTCATCCGGAGATGAGCACTTGGTCTAAAATTGGCGTTTGGTCGTTAGGTGCCGGGTTGCCTGCTGCTCAAGCTTATCTTCGGGTAGAAAGCGGCAAACACTTTTATTCGGATGTGATAGCCGGATATGCCATGGGAGCTTCCATAGGTTTGCTCATTCCCTATTTGCACAAAACAAATCCGGACGGCAGCGGTTATTCTTTCTTGCCAATCTATCAGGAAGATGTGAAAGGTCTGGCTTTACAGTTAACTTTTTAGTCTTTTCATCCCGATTGATATCAATTTAAAAAGATGGTCTTTTATTAAGAATAATTTAAAGGCTGTTTTCTAATATAACTAATACTTTTGGAAGACAAACCAACATATTAACCTCTTAGCCAAAACACTATGAAAAACTTAACTTTCACCATACTGTTTGTCCTTTTGACTGTTTCTTCTTTTGCACAAAAATCTGAAATCCCGATTCAACAAGAGCCCACCAAGCCCGAACAAACGGAGTTTTATGAACCCAAAGTACCCCGAGTGATTCCTGGGGCAAACAACAGTGCTCCCAGTGATGCAATTGTTTTGTTTGACGGAAAAAATTTCAACGAATGGATTAGTTCAAAAGACTCAACTGCCGTGAAGTGGACACTCAACAAAGAAGGAAGTTTTACGGTTTTGCCCGGAACCGGGGATATTCAAACCAAACGGAATTTCGGCAGTGTACAATTGCACATCGAGTGGAAATCGCCCGAAAAAATCGAGCACGAAGGACAACACCGTGGCAACAGCGGTGTGTTTTTGCAAAACAGACATGAGGTACAGGTGTTGGACAACAACAACAATTCGACTTATGTGAACGGTCAAGTCGGGTCAATTTACAAACAATCGGTTCCTTTGGCGTTTGCTTCCGTAGAAACCGGCAAATGGAATACTTATGACATCATTTTTCACGCACCCGTGTTCAATGCCGCCGGGCAGCGCGAGAAAGCCGGGACTGTGACCGTTTTACACAACGGCGTACTGGTGCAAGATCATTTTGAATTGTTGGGCACTACCGAATACATCGGTTGGCCAAAAAACATTGCCCATGGAAAAGCCCCCATCAAACTGCAAGACCACAACGCCACAGTAAGCTATCGGAATATTTGGGTAAGGGAGTTATAATTGCTGTTAGTCTTTATTCTTTAGCTATAGTTATGGAATTTGGAATTTGTTATCATATCCCGTAATTGATAATTCATCATCCTCTCTGCGAAAAATGTTGGTAATCTTTTAAAACCGTTTCGATAAAAGCCATCGGATTGAGGTCGGTTTTAATGTGCAAAAGCTCCAACAAGCGGTCATTGAGTTTTAAGATAACCCTGTGATTGGCATTGCGTTTGGCATCCCAATAAATATTCCGTATGGTTTGTACATCCGTATCTTTTAGCAACACAACTTCCGAAAAAACAGGTTGATAGGTGTCATTGGTTTCGGAGGCATCCAATCGGTGAATGACTTCTGAACTTATTTTTACTTCTTTGATAACAGTCGTTTTTGTGGCTATATCGCCAAAACGCTGTCCTTTCCCATTGAGTAAAATCGTGATAACAGCTAGACCGCCACTGCTCAAATAAATATCGACCAGACGGAAAAGCCATCTGATCAGATAGTCTGAAAATCTTGGACGTGTACCGTCTATCTTGACCACTCGAATGTTCAATGCCATTTTTCCGACCGTCCTGCCACTTGAAAAGAACTCAAAGGCCAACGTATAAAACATGACTGGAAGTGTAAGGGCTAAGATTTCCAATTGGCTGATGCCCGAATCCCAACCGATATTAGAGATAATAAACACAATTACAAAAATGTAATAAAACACTAAAATACAGGCATCTATCAAATAAGCCAAAATTCGATCGCTTATACCAGCAACTTGTTGAGAAATTCTGATATTTTGTGCAGTCTCTATTTGAAATGAATCCATATTTTGTTTTCTTTGAAGAAAAAAGAAATGCGCGAGGCATTGTTCGTGAAGCAAAATAAAGGTAAATGGTTGGAATTTGAAAATGCCTTGTCAAACAAAATTCAACTTTCTCCGGTTGCACTTAGTGATTTGTATGTCGAAATAACTGATCACCTGAGTTTTGCGCAAACCTTTTACCCAAATTCTGACACCACACGCTATATGAACCTACTGGCTTCCAAAGCGCATCAGAAGCTTTACAAGACCAAGAAAATTGACAAAAACCGATTTGTCCAGTATTGGAAAACTGATTTTCCTTTGGAAATTTACAAACATCGAAAGGCTTTGCTTATTTCATTTTTGGTTTTTGTGCTTTTTAGTGTAGCGGGTGCGTTTTCTTCTTCGGAAAGGAACGATTTCGTCCGATCAATCATGGGGGATGCCTACGTCAACATGACACTTGACAATATTGAAAACAACGATCCCATGGCGGTTTATAAACAAGCCAACGAAATGGATATGTTTATGGGCATTACCATCAACAATGTCAAGGTTGCATTTTATGCATTTATATACGGATTTTTATTGGGTGTCGGTTCGCTTTTTATGTTGATGCAAAATGCTGTGATGCTCGGAAGCTTTCAGTATTTTTTTTATGAGAAAGGCCTGCTTTGGGAATCGGCACGCACGATTTGGATACACGGCACCATCGAAATTTCAGTCATCATCATCGCCGCAGCCGCGGGCTTAGTCATGGGCAGCAGCATTCTTTTTCCGGGGACTTTTTCGCGTTTGGAAGCTTTCATCCAAGGCGTAAAATCCGGATTGAAAATAGTAGTGAGTACCGTGCCGTTTTTCATCATCGCCGGATTCTTGGAAGGGTTCGTAACCCGGCACACCGAAATGCCGGATTGGTTGGCGGTTATCATCATCTTGGCATCGATGGTACTTATATTGTTTTATTACGTTTTTTATCCCAAATTTGTTTATCAATCTAACTTAACTTTCAATAAAAATGATCAACTTTAGAAAAGAGCGGAATTTCGAGCAATTGATTACAGCTACTTTCCAATTTATCAGACAAGAATACAAACCATTTTTGAGGCTAATCATCAGGATTACAAGCCCGTTTCTTGCTTTGATGTTGATTGGGCTCGTCGGCTATTTAAACTCATTATCAACCTTATCAAGCAATTTAATTAATGTAGATACGTCCAATCCGGTTCAGTTAATCGTCAGCATCACGTTGATTGTTCTTTTTGGCGGCTCGGCTTATCTGTTGGCACATGCCACAACTTTATACTACATCGAATCGTATGTTGCCAACAACGGCTTAGTTGACCCGAAAGAAATACAACAAAAAACTTTTCAGAACTTTTTTAGCTTTTTGGGATTGGGGATCGTTTCTATATTTATCATTCTTTTCGGGTTTATTTTTTGCATCATTCCCGGCATCTATCTGACAATTCCGTTGAGTTTGGTTTTTTCTATTTTGGTTTTTGAAAACAAAGGCGTGATTGAAAGTGTGGAAGCCTCGCTCAAACTCATCAAAGACGAATGGTGGAATTCGTTCCTGTTTCTATTGGTCATCGGAATTTTGCTGGGTGTAGCCGGTTCGGTATTCAGTATTCCTTCAGCTATTTATATGTTACTAAAAACGTTTGTTTCATCGGATGGTTTTAATCCTGCAGCTATAGATAGCATGGGAACTGATTATATTTATTTGGCCTTGAATGTACTTTCCTACGCCTTGCAATTTTTCATCAATCTTATCAGCATGGTAGCTACCGCATTTCTCTACTTTAGCATCAGCGAAAAAAAGACCGGAAAAGGCATCAGCGAAATCATCGAAAACATCGGAAATTAATCTATGCTCAAAAGTGCACACATAACCCTGTTTTTACTATTCTTTTTTTCAATCGGATTGGCTCAGCGTACAGATGAAACTGCCCCTGTCGCTATTCAAAAAATTGAAACATCAGATTTGGAAAAATTTCAAAATGACCCTAAATTCAATTATACCGAAGTAGTTGCAGAAAATTGGTTGACATTGTCCAAAGAATGGGTTAAAAGAGGGTTTTATCGCATTTTAAAATATATTTTTGGCAATAAGATATCCGAATCTACCCTTGCCAGAATCTTTGAAATCTTGCCTTATGTAGCAGCAATCGCATTGCTTTTAGTGATTGTGATGCTGATTATAAAAGGAAAAATAAGCCCTTTGACCGCCGATTTGTCAAACCCTAACGCCTTTGCTTATACCGAAGACGAAGCGTTGCTCAATCATCCGGATTTGGACGGGCTTGTTGCCGAAGCCATCCAAAACAAAGATTATCGGAAAGCCCTGCGGTTTTCTTATCTAAAATGCATCAAATCACTTGCTGAGCAACATCAAATTGATTGGCAACCGGACAAAACGAATACGGACTATACGCGTGAACTTCAAACTATCGAACTCAGGCCTGAATTTATCAACATCACCCGCTGGTACAACCGGGTTTGGTTTGGAAATTTTCCGGTCGAAGCTGACCAATTTTCCGAATTGCAAGTTTCATTTGATAAATTTCAAAATACCATGAATCCCAAAAAATGAAATCGTACCGATTCTACATATTGATTTTTTTGACTGCCTTGGCGGGTGTCCTCTTGTTGGAATCGACCAAAAAGAAAACCATCAATTGGTTTCCATCCTACGCGGGTTATGACAAAATCCCCTATGGAAGTTTCGTTTTTCACGAAATTTTGAAGCAAAAAACAATCGATGGCAAACTCATCGATAATCAAATCCCTCCGTTTGAGTTATTGATGGACAGTACGCTTAAAGGGACTTTCTTTTTCATCAACGAGCATGTCAATTTTGGAGAAGATGAAGGTGGGAAAATACTCGATTTTGTTTCGCGGGGAAACGACTTGTTTATCGCCTCTGAAAAAATTGAATCTTTTTTGTTGGATACACTTGGTTTGGATATTGAAATCGTAAATGATAATAAAAATTTTGACAACCTGCACACGTTCAATCTCCGTAATTCAAACCTACATGCTATAGAAAATTATTCTTTAGAAAAAAGCCGTGACAATTATTATTTTAGTAAGTTAGATTCGACTACAGTCGTTTTGGGCACCACTAGTTTTGTCAAAGAAAAAAGCAACTTCGACACCGAAAGGCCTAATTTTATAGGCCTGCCATTTGGAAAAGGAAAAATATTTTTATTGACTTTCCCAGAGGCTTTTACCAATTTATTTTTGTTGAAAAACAACCATAAAGACTATACCGCCGGTGTACTTTCCTATATCGATTTTGAGAAACCAATCATTTTTGATAACTATTACAAAAACGGAAAACTTTATTATGAATCGCCCATGCATGTCGTGCTCGAAAACAATTCGTTGCGCTGGGCTTATTATTTAATGTTATTGGGTGTTTTGGCCTATGTGCTTTTTCAAGGAAAAAGAAAACAACGGGCAATCCCGGTGATTGAGAAACCTAAAAATCAAAGCATTGCTTTTGTTCGAACCATCGCATATCAATTTTTCTCCGAAAAAAACCACAGCGAAATTGCCAAGCTTAAAATTGCGCATTTTTTAAATTATGTCCGGGTGAAGCTATTGATTGACTTGGCATATCATCAGGAGGGATTTGCAGAAATCCTTTCACAAAAAACAAATTTTTCAATCGATAAAGTTCAAAAACTCATAGATTTGATTTTCCGAGTAGAAAAAAACGAAAACATCCGTTCAGAAGACTTGAAAACACTTGACCAATACATCCATACTCTAAAAAACACTACTTTATGACTCCGGAAGAAAATTCTTTTGATAACCGCATCGATTTGTCAGTACTTCAAGAAAAAGTCGGCAACATCAAAAAAGAAATAGCCAAAATTATCATTGGCCAGGAAGAAATGGTCGAATTGCTGATTGCCGCTTTGCTTGCCAACGGCCACGTTTTGATAGAAGGTGTACCGGGCGTTGCAAAAACCATCACGGCCAAACTGTTTGCCAAAACATTGGATACCGAATTTAACCGCATCCAATTCACCCCCGATTTGATGCCATCGGATGTGTTGGGGACAGCTGTTTTTAATCAGAAAAACAATGAATTTGAACTCAAAAAAGGGCCGGTTTTTTCGAACATCATTCTGATAGATGAAATCAACCGCGCACCTGCAAAAACACAATCCGCTTTGTTCGAAATCATGGAAGAACGACAAGTTACCATCGATGGACAAACCGTTTTTTTAGAAGACCCTTTTATGGTTTTAGCTACCCAAAACCCAATCGATCACGAAGGAACTTATGCGCTGCCCGAAGCACAATTAGATCGGTTTTTATTCAAGATAAATGTGGTCTATCCCAGTTTCGACAATGAAGTAGATATCCTGAAAACGCATCATCTCCGAAAAGCCGAGAAACCTTTAGATTTGATAGGCAAAGTTTTAGATTCCAAAGATTTAAGCATTTTCAAATGTTTGATACACGAAATCAGAATAGAAGAAAACATCCTGAAATACATTGCCGAATTGGTCACCAAAACCCGCAATCATCCCTATCTCTATTTAGGAGCCTCGCCCCGTGCTTCTTTGGCAATTATGAATACATCAAAAGTTTTTGCCGCCGTAGAAGGACGCGATTTTGTGATTCCGGAAGATGTCAAAAAAGCATTGATACCTGTACTCCGACATCGAATTGTTCTGACTCCCGAGCGCGAAATGGAAGGATTTACCGCTGCGCAAGTAATCGATTTGATTGTAAAATCAGTAGAAGTACCCAGATAAAATGACTTTTGAAGAACGCAAATCATTTTTGGACGAAAAGGCAGGCCTTTACAACAATCCTGCTTTTATAGCAAGTGATCCTATTCAAATCCCTCATATTTATAATAAAAAGGAAGACATCGAAATTGCTGCATTTTTGACTGCCACCATCGCTTGGGGAAACAGGAAAAGCATTATCAACAGTGCACAAAAAATGATGCAATTGATGGGAAACGCTCCTTTCGATTTCGTGATGAACCATCAAAAAAAAGATCTTAAACTTGCAGAAAAATTTGTTCATCGCACCTTCAATGGACAGGATTTTATATGTTTTATCAAAAACTTACAAAACCTTTACCAAAACCACGGCGGTTTGGAAACCGTTTTCCAGAAAAATGCGGAGGTGGAATCACTTCAGCCGAGTATTCACAAGTTCAAAAAAGTTTTTTTTGAAATAAATATTGCATTAAACCGAGCCGAAAAACACGTTTCAGACCCATTAAAGGGTTCGGCGGCCAAACGAATCAATATGTTTTTGCGTTGGATGGTCAGAAACGACCGGAAGGGCGTAGATTTTGGCATTTGGAAAAGCCTTTCGCCTGCCCAACTTTCGTGTCCATTGGATGTCCATTCCGGGAATGTTGCACGGAAATTAGGTGTCTTGACCCGAAAACAAAATGACGCAAAAGCGGTTGCCGAATTGGATAATATACTGAGAAAAATGGATGCATCAGACCCCGTCAAATATGATTTCGCGCTTTTTGGATTGGGGGCTTTTGAAGGGTTTTAGCGAGGAGGTTTTGTCGTTGCGTTTGGCCGATTTAGGCACAAAAAATACCGAAAAGCCATAAAGGCTTTTGGATAATAGCAAAGCATACAGCAGACAAATCCATTTGAGGTTTTTGTGCAAATTTTTGTCGCTCTTTGTGGTTAACTTTTTAATTATTCGAATTTAAAAACAACTTTTTATTCATCCCTTGTTTCGCCTTCCTAATAAACAATTCAATAGAATAATTTTCTTTAAAATATTTATTTTCAGTAAATAATAAATTATAACAAAAAAGAATTATCTTTACCGAAGTTTAATTCTTATTTATTATTATGAACATTTTTGTAGGGAGCTTGCCTTATCGTTTAAAGGAAGCCCAGTTAAGTCAGTACTTTGAAGAGTATGGTGCTGTTGAATCAGTAAAAATCATTACCGATCGCGAAACCGGAAGAAGCAAAGGATTTGGATTTGTTGTCATGGCAAATGACGATGAAGCTGCCGCAGCTATCGAAGGCTTGAATGGTGCCGAACTTGATGGAAGAGCTATTGTTGTGAACAAAGCCGAACCCAGAAAAGAACAAGGCAGCCGACCAAGTTTTGGTGGTGGCCAAAGAAGAGAGCGCAGAGATTATTAATCATATATCTGTCCGAAGATCTTACACCCCGCAATTAGCGGGGTTTTTTATTGTCTAATACGTTCGAATAATTTGTTGCAACAGTTTATTTTCATTCCCTCTGATTTCAAAAACAACCAACTTCTTTTCAAAATCAAAACGAAGTAACCCAAAATTGACCTCGTGAATAACTTCCCCGACGCGATAAGGGTTCTCTTCTCCCGAATATTTTTCATAGACATGTGTCAATCCACTTGAAGTAAAATCAACAAATGGATAGGGCAATCCGTCCACTTTCTTCTCTGAAAATTCGGCAATATGACGGTCGCCGGAAAGTACAATCACGTTTTTAGCTTTTGCTTTACCTACCAATTTTTCTAATTTGGCAACCTCAGATGGAAAATTACCCCATTTCTCAAATCCGTGTTTATCAGACAAAAATTGGACACTCGAAATCAGGATATTAAAATCTGCTTCCGAAGACTGAAGTTCGTTCTCGAGCCATCGCCATTGTTCCTCACCCAAAACGGTTTTTGTCGAGTCAGATGAAGGTTCGTATCGCCTACTTTTGTTTGGACTTTTCTCGAGAGAAGAACGAAAATAACGGGTGTCTAAAACCAATATTTTTATTTTCCCTTGAGGTAAGTTGTAATCCACTGCACAATAAACCCCTTCTCTATTTCTTCTGGTATCTTTTTTAGGAACATCCATAAAATCGAGAAACAACTGTTGGCTTGCTTGTTTGTGCTTCCATTCTTGCCCACCGTCGTTCAAACCGTAATCGTGATCGTCCCAAGTGCCGATGACCGGAATGTTTTCCAACACTTTTTGATATTCCGGATTGTTCTTTTGCCTGTTGTACATTTTTTTTATCTTGTGCATATTGCCGGTATCCGCGTAAATATTATCGCCACCCCAAACCCAAATATCCGGTTGGTTTAGCAACACATCGTCCCACAGTTTATTTTCCAAATCGACTCGATTACAAGAGCCAAATGCCAATACAAAATCACTTTTTTGTATGATTATAGCAGATGAAGATGCAGATTGTGAAGTTAAAATGTCAGCTTGAGCCTGTCCGGCTAGGACAAAAGCCAAAAACAACAAAAAGAAAACAACTTTTTTCATTTGATTAACATATTTAAGCGCAAAAATACGAAACATCCTTTTAAGCTATCATGATTAAATTCGTATTTTTGGGCACATGAAAAACACAGACCTCAGCATCTTAGGAGCACTGCTCAAAACATCCAAGAAAATAGTCATCACCTCTCATTTCAATCCGGACGGGGATGCGATGGGAAGTTCGTTGGCACTCTTTCATTTTCTGAAAAAAACCGAGCATCAAGCCTATGTGGTTTTACCCAACGAATTTCCAGATTATTTGGCTTGGTTGCCCGGTAGAAAAGAAATCGTTTTAGGCACACAATCAGGGGAAAAAGCAAAAAAATTGATTGCCGAAGCGGAAATCTTATTTTCATTGGATTACAATGCCGTGCAAAGAACCGAAAACCTGAGTGAATCAATCGATCAATCAAAAGCTTTCAAAGTCTTGATAGACCATCACCGCGAGCCAAAAGATTTTGTTGATTGTGTTTTTTGGAATATAGAGGTTTCTTCCACCTGCGAGTTGATTTATCGATTTATACATGCATTAGGCGGTGAAAATTTGATTGACAAAGACATCGCTACTTGCCTTTACCTTGGTATCATGACCGATACCGGATCGTTCAAATTTGCTTGTACTTCCGCAGAAACACACCGTATAGCCGCTGCCTTGATAGAAAAAGGGATTGAAGCTGCTGAAATTCAATCAAAAGTTTTTGACACCCAGACTTACGATCGGTTGCAACTTTTGGGTAAAGCACTCAGCAACATGAAAATGATTCCTCATATGCAAACTGCCTACACCTATCTAACATTACAAGAACTCAAAGCACACAATTTTAAAAAAGGAGACACCGAAGGGTTTGTCAATTACACATTGGCTTTAGACGGTATTGTTTTTGGTGTTATTTTTATCGAAAACCAACAAGAACCACCTATCAAAATTTCATTTCGCTCAAAAGGCGATTTTGATGTCAACACTTTCGCAAGAAAATATTTTTCGGGTGGCGGGCACATAAACGCAGCTGGGGGTAAAAGTATAATGAATATGGAGGAAACCATCGCCTATTTTTTAAAAGTTTTACCCGAATATGTAAATCAAACCGTTTCAAATGAAAGTTAAATCATTTTATTTTATTGTGCTGATTTTTATTTTTTCATGCCATTCACCGGAAGCAAGAAGGCCGGTTTCTGTTTCATCCGGAACCAGCATAAAAGAGTCAGCCAAAACCAGTAAGCTGATTTATGAAGAAGATGCAGCAGATATTAAAGCATATCTTTCACGATTGGACTCTATTAAAATATACACTTCAAATTCTGGTTTTTGGTTTTATTATGACAACAGAGACAGTATTTATGCCGAAACCCCGAAACCGGGAGATTTAACTAAGCTGACTTACCAAATAGAAGATTTAAATAATGAGATCATTTATGATTCTCTTTCTTTGGGTGTAATTCAATATACCGTTGACAAAGAGATGCTTTTTAAAGGGCTTCGCGAGGGAGTCAAATTAATGTATCCCGGCCAGCAGGTCACCTTTCTTTTTCCTTCAGAACTGGCTTACAGTTATACTGGCGATAAGAATCTAATTGAGCCCAACGAACCATTGGTTTGTAAAGTCCATCTTTACTCTATTGAAAAAGACAGCATTCAATGAAATTTTCATATTAACAAACGCAATTAAATATATTTCGATAAATTCGCAAACAGTTTTTAACAATCAACCCATCAATATTCCACTTAGAAAATTAATCCCATGAAAAAATCCATTCTATTTTTATTTTCACTTTTGCTCATTGTTTCATGTAAAACAAAATATCCAGAGCTGGCTGATGGCCTGTATGCAGATATTCAGACCAATAGAGGTGATGTTTTAGTCAAATTAACTTACGATACTTCACCGGTAACGGTTGCCAATTTCGTTTCGTTGGCAGAAGGCACCAATACCATAGTAGCCGATTCGTTCAAAGGTAAAAAATTCTACGACGGGCTTAAATTTCACCGTGTCGTGAAAGACTTTATGATACAAGGTGGCGATCCGACCGGAACAGGATCAGGCGGAACTGGATATAAATTCGGAGATGAGTTTAACGATTTAACCTTTGATTCTGCTGGGATAATGGCCATGGCAAATTCAGGCCCCAACACCAACGGAAGTCAGTTTTTTATTACCCACAAAGAAACGCCTTGGCTCAACGGTTTTCACTCTATTTTTGGTAAAGTTGTTTTCGGGCAGGCTATCGTTGATACCATTGCTCAGGGAGACAGCATGACAAAAATCGAAATCATCCGTGTAGGAAAAGAGGCAAAAAACTTTGATGCTCAAAAAGTATTTTCCGAGTTTTTTGAAAAGCAAACCAGCGCATTAGAAGAAAAAGAACGCGTAACTGCTAAACTGAAAACTGATTTTATCAACAGAATGTATGATTTAAAAAATCAAGCAACCGAATATCCTTCCGGGCTAAAGATTTATGTGATAAACGACAATAAAGAAGGTAAAAAACTAAAAGAAGGCCAGACAATTAAATTTGATTATTCTGGATTTTTGTCAGATGGAGAAATGTTTGATAGCAATATTGCAGAAGTTGCCCAAAAATATGAAAAGTTTGACCCAAACCGACCTTACAATCCGATTGAAATCAAACTAAGCAAAGAAATCTCGATGATACCTGGTTTCAAAGAGGGTTTATACACCATGAAAGACGGTGACAAAGTAATCCTGTTTATACCGTCTCATTTGGGCTACGGCGAACAAGGTGCAGGCGGTGGAATTATCCCACCCAATACCGACTTGATTTTTGAAGTGGAGATTGTGAATTAAATTTTAAATACTAAAAAAGAAAAAGCCCGCAAAATTTTGTTTCGCGGGCTTTTTTATGCTTGTTAAATCGATGGCAACTTACCTAAAAACTGTCTGTGTCCGGTCGGGCCCAACCGATATCATTTTGATGGGGACTTGGATGTTTTCTTCCAAAAAATCAACATAAGCCTTAAGTTCCTTTGGAAAATCGTTGTAAGCCTTGGCAGCTGTAATATCTGCTTTCCATCCTTTGAAAGTTTGATAGAACGGTTGCACAACTTCGGGTTCAATAGAATAGGGAAAATGTGAGATGGTTTCACCTTTGTATTGATAAGCCGTACAAACTTTTATTTCTTCAATTCCTGATAGTACATCGCTTTTCATCATAATCAACTGGGTAACGCCATTGATTCGGATTGCGTATTTCAATCCGACCAAATCCAGCCAGCCGCAACGACGAGGCCTTCCGGTGGTGGCACCAAATTCTTTACCCACGTTTCCTATGCGTGCGCCAACTTCGTCAAAAAGTTCTGTTGGGAATGGGCCACTACCTACCCGCGTAGTGTAGGCTTTAAAAATTCCTATCACCTCTCCTATCGTGTTAGGGGCAACACCCAAACCTGTACATGCTCCCGCAGCCGTGGTGTTGGATGAAGTTACGTAAGGATACGTGCCAAAGTCAATGTCTAACAGAGAGCCTTGAGCACCTTCTGCGAGAATCTTCTTACCGGAACGCATGGCTTCATGCATGAAATTTTCGCTGTCAACAAATGTCAATTCTTTCAGTATTTCGACCGCTTCAAAAAATTCCTGTTCCAATTCTTTTAGATTGTATTGGATGTCAACATTAAAAAAATGAATCATTTCTTCGTGTTTGTTGGCAAGTGCACGATATTTTTCTTTCCAATCATCCATTTCCAAATCTCCCACACGGATACCGTTTCGTCCGGTTTTATCCATATAAGTTGGCCCGATTCCCTTGAGCGTTGAACCTATTTTCGCCTTTCCTTTGGATGCTTCAGAAGCTGCATCGAGCAAACGATGGGTTGGCAAAATAAGGTGTGCTTTTCTGGAAATCAACAAATTGGACTTAACGTTGATTTTGAATGGAGCTAATTTATCCAATTCTTTCCTAAAAATAACCGGATCTATCACAACGCCATTCCCAACCAAATTGGTGGTGTGCGTGTGGAAAATCCCGGAAGGAATGGTGTGCAAAACATGTTTTATACCGTTAAACTCCAAGGTGTGACCCGCATTTGGACCGCCTTGGAAACGAGCTATAATATCATATTGCTTGGTGATGACATCTACTATTTTACCTTTGCCTTCGTCACCCCATTGAAGACCTAACAACAAATCGACTGCCATGTGTAAGTGTGCTATAAATTTTTCTTCTTTTTGTTGGCGTAAAAGTACAAGGAATGTCTGTAAACTTCGATATCAAAAATCTCTTCTATTGATTTTTTTATGGCTTCCAATCTTGGGTCGCAAAATTCGATAACTTCGTTTGTACCTTTTATGATGATGTGGTCGTGTTGTTTGTTAAAATAACT
Source organism: Flavobacteriales bacterium CG_4_9_14_3_um_filter_40_17 (assembly GCA_002790195.1). Taxonomy (GTDB): domain Bacteria; phylum Bacteroidota; class Bacteroidia; order Flavobacteriales; family Flavobacteriaceae; genus UM-FILTER-40-17. The sequence goes on along the minus strand of PFUR01000086.1, from coordinate 21,548 downwards.
CTTCTCGTAATGCGATTGGTTTTGGCCAAATTGATGGCGACGGACAAGGCCGGCGGACATCAACAAGTCTATTGAATTATAAAGTGTCGCTCTGCTTACCCGGTAGTTTTTGTTTTTCATTTTGATATACAAAGTTTCCACATCAAAATGATCATCAGAATTATATACTTCCTGAAGTATGGCAAATCTTTCCGGGGTTTTTCGGTGTTCGTTTGCATCAAGATATTCTGTAAATACACGCTTTACAATTTCTTGTTCTGTCTCCAATACCCCGTTTTCTTTATTCTCTTGCATTTTTTGTTAAAGTTATCTTACAAATCTATTAAAAAAAATCAAATACGCTGTACTTTATCGATGCCATTTATTTTTTTTAATTTTTCTATTAATCTTTTTAAAATTGTATTATTGCGAACGATGACGATAACTTTGCCATTAAACAGCCCGTTATCGCTTTCGAAACTCACGCTTTGCATATTGACATGCATATTACTCGAAATCACTTTGGTAACATCGTTGACCAAGCCGATGTTGTCGATTCCCGTGATGGTAATGGTTGCTTTAAATTCGCGTTGGCTAGAATCTATCCATTTGGCTTGTATAACTCTATACGAATAGTTGGACTGCATACTGATTGCATTGGGGCAGTCTTTTTTATGGACTTTGATGCCTTCGGAAACGGTCACAAAACCAAACACTTCATCGCCTGGAATGGGATTGCAACAGTTTGCAACTTTATAATTAAGCTTTTCTTCGTTCTTGCCAAAAACAATCAAATCATAGTTTGACGAAACCTCCTCTTTGGTCGTGTCAACCGCTTCGGACTGGGATTTTCTGATTTTGTTTTTGAAATAATTGATAAACGAATTAGATTTTTGAGCCGCAAAATCTTTAAGTTTTTGATTTTCAATAATCCCGATACCTACGCGATAAAACAAATCAAAACTGGTTTTGAGTTTGAAAAACATGACCAATTCGTTCACTACTTTTTCATCCATTTTGATTTTGAGATGACGGAGCTTCCGATCGAGAAGTTCTTTTCCGCGCTCTGCTATGTTTTTGTTGTCTTCCTTTAGTGCGTTTTTTATTTTAGATCGTGCGCGGGCTGTGATTACATAATCGAGCCAGTTTGCATTCGGTTTTTGTGAGGGTGAAGTGATTATTTCCAACTGATCACCACTCTTGAGTTCGTGGTTGAGCGGCACCAATTTTCCGTTTACTCTTGCTCCTCTTGTCGTTAACCCGATATTGGTATGAATGCTAAAGGCAAAGTCTAAAGGTGTTGCTCCTTTGGGCAGCGATTTGAGATCGCCTTTGGGGGTAAAAACAAAAATTTCTTTGGCATAGAGGTTTAGTTTGAATTCTTCCACAAAATCTACCGCATTGCCACTTGGATTTTCGAGAGTTTCCTGCAGTCTTTTCAACCAGGTTTCTATGCCAATCTCTGTCTCTTCGCCATTTTTGTATTTATAGTGTGCGGCATAGCCTTTTTCTGCAATTTCATCCATCCGTTGGGAGCGGATTTGCACTTCTACCCATTTCCCTTTCGGGCCAACTACCGTGATGTGCAAGGCTTCATACCCGGTAGATTTTGGTGAAGAAATCCAATCCCTCAATCGAATCGGGTTCGGCCTAAAATAGTCAGTGACTATAGAATATATTTTCCAAGCATAGAATTTTTCCGATTTTCGGTCTGATTCGTATATAATCCGGATGGCAAACTTGTCGTAAATTTCATCAAAAGAAACATTGCCGAGCATTTTCTTTCGAATGGAATAAATAGATTTATGCCTGCCTTTGATTACGTATTTCAAATCTTCTTTGTCTAAGGCAGTCTTGATGATGTTTTTAAAGTCTTCGATGTAGGCAGTCCGCTCTTCTTTGGTTTCCTCAATCTTGTCGTAAATGTCGTAATAAACCTCAGGCTCAGTATATTTTAAACCCAAATCTTCCAGTTCATTTTTGATGTTGTAAAGTCCGATTCTGTGTGCCAACGGCGCATAGATATAAAGTGTTTCGGAAGCAATTTTGACCTGTTTCTCGGGAGGCATGCTTTCCATGGTTTGCATGTTGTGTAACCGATCGGCTATTTTGATGATAATTACCCTGATGTCTTCATTCAAAGTGAGAAGCATTTTCCTGAAGTTTTCGGCCTGTGTCGAAATCTCTTTTTCTTTACTGAGATGTGATATTTTGGTGAGTCCGTCAACAATTATGGCAACGGTTTTCCCAAACATCCGCTCGATATCCGAAAGTGTCACGGCAGTATCTTCTACCACATCATGAAGCAATGCGGCCGCGATGGAAGTTGCGTCCATACCGATTTCTGATGCGACTATTTTAGCAACAGCGATGGGATGGTAAACATAAGGTTCGCCCGATTTCCTGCGTTGATCGCGATGCGCATCAACAGCCAAGTTGAATGCTTCCCGAATCAACTGCTTATCTGCTTTGGAAAGCGTCTGATAGCTGATGCGAAGCAACTCTTTGTAGCGGCGGGAGAGCTCTTGGTTTTCCTTATCTTCTATACTTAAGACTGCCATAAATTAAAATTACAACAAATTAGGCCAATTATCAAATATCTATTCTTTTTAACTTCCTAATTCGCTGATCAACAGGTGGATGAGAATAATTAAAAAAAACGTATGCAGGATGTGGTGTCAAATTATTCAAACTACCCTTCGATAATTTCTTTAAAGCCTCAGCAAGAACTTTCGGTTCAAAAGTGCTTTTGGCGTAAGCGTCAGCTTGAAATTCAAATTTTCGTGACACTATATTCCCAATCATCCCCAACACCAAAGATATAGGACTGTATAAGATGACAAAACTTACTAAACCCACATGAAATGAGGGGGTCGTTACACCTATGGCCAGAGAAAATTCAGGTTTTGAGAGAAATAACGACAATAAAAACAAAGTCAGGCCGGAGGTTAATACAGAAATCAACAATTGATAGACAATGTGTTTTTTTTTGTAATGACCGACTTCATGCGCAAGTACCGCAACAATTTCATCTTCATTAAGATTTTGAATCAAAGTATCGTATAAAGTGATTCGTTTTTGTTTTCCAAATCCCGAAAAGTAGGCATTGCCTTTGGTACTCCGTTTTGAACCATCTATCACAAAAATATTTTTAACTGCAAAACCCACTTTCTGAGCGTAGCCTTCTATTTTATATTTTAACAATCCCGCCCCAAGAGGTGCTTGTTTGTTGAAAAGTGGCACGATTAATTTTGTGTAAAACAAGTTCATAAAAATCGAAAAAAGTGTCAACAATATCCAGGCATACCACCAAAAATAGATTCCAAACCACTCGTATATTTTCAGGACGGCAACTAAAATCAATCCGCCTAAAACGACTCCGAGTGCCCAACTTTTCAATTTATCGGTAATAAAAACTTTCAGAGTTTGTTTGTTAAACCCAAAATTTTCTTCAATCACGAATATCTTGTAATATGAAAATGGCGTATTGAGCAATTCACTCCCCAAACCGATAATACCAAAAAACAGCAGGGCCATCCAAACCGGATTGGAAGACCAAGTACGCGCCAAACTATCGGCCCACTCAAAACCACCAAAAATCAAAAAACCCAAAGTAACCAAAACACTGACCAACGATACAACTGATGAAAATTTGTAATTCACTTTCTTGTAGTTAATGGATTTCTTATATTCATTTGCGTCATACAAACCGTCCAACTCTGAAGGTAATTCGGCTTCAAAACGAGACGCGTTGAGTTTGTCTAAAACCCAATCTACCAAAAAGTTGATGACAATGACTGCAATAAAAACGTAAGTGAGCATCAATATTAAATTTGAAGTATTTTAAGCCCAAAGATACGGCCTTTCTAAATAATGGAAGAATCATAAGCTTTTGCAATCTATCCTTTAAACTTGCATCTCTTTTTTCAAAAGTTGAATTTACTAATTGAACTTAACTAAAAAACCCCCTTTTACAGGAGGTTTTCTATTATAGGCTTAATAATCATTTGATTATTTTTTCATTCCTTCTTCAATCAGGTTGTAAAACTGATCCAATTTTGGTAAAACCACAATCCGGGTACGTCTGTTTAGTGCTTTCCCTTCTGCTGTATCGTTTGATGCAACAGGTATATAATAACTTCTTCCTGCCGCCGTCATTCTCTTGGGATCTACACCGTAGTCGTTTTGAAGTACACGGACTACAGCCGTAGCTCTTTTAACGCTCAAATCCCAGTTGTCAAGAAGCACGTCATTTTTGATTGGCACGTTGTCTGTGTGACCTTCTACCAAAAATTCGATGTCTGGTTTGTTGTTAACCACTTTAGCAACTTTGCCTAAAACAGCTTTTGCTCTGGCCGTGATGTTGTAGCTACCGCTGGTGAACAACAATTTGTCTGAAATAGAAACATAAACCACTCCTTTTTCAACATTTATTTCGATGTCGGAGTCACTCAAATCACCCAAGGCTCCTTTGAGACTTGTGACAAGAGCCAAAGTCATCGAGTCGCGTTTGGTCAAAGCATCTTGCATTCTGTTAATTTTCAAATCTTTTTCTTTTAAACTTTCTAAGGTTTTCTCAAGATTTGAAGCCCCTTTTGAAGTCAAATTGGTAATAGTCTCATTTTGTTGTTTGAGAAACTCAACCTGTTCTTGCAGTGTTTTAACCTGGGCTGTTGAAGTGGCTTTTTCTTCTAAGCAAGTGTTCAATTTAACGGTTGCCGAATTTAGAAGGTCTTGTGTTTCTTTTTGCCGAGCTTCAAGATCAGCATATTTTTGTTTGGGTACGCATGAACTGAATACTAAAGCAGAAATGGTTGCAATTAAAAATACTTTTTTCATTGTTGAGAGGGTTTAAAAAATTCCAATTATACGAACAGCAAATATACCTAAAAATTATAGGTTCTTCAAAGATTTAACAAGTATTTAATTGTCACTTTAAAAATTTTATCAGATATCTAATTTTAAGGTGTTTATCAATAATTTTAGATTTTCGTTTTTTTCAATTAATCGCTTCAATTTATCTTCTGTCGTGTAGGCTGTTTTTTGTTCGTTAGATTCACTAACAGTTAATTTGAATTGTAAAAAATGATTATTAAGTTTTTCGGCTAAAAAATTCAGCAGTTCTGATTTACAATTGTTAAAATCATTTTTCATTGAAGCATTTGGAAACTCGAAACAAATCAATTGGCCACTTAGGCTCGGCATGTTACAATTCAAAATAGAAGATAGAATGTGCTCCCCATTTTTTTGTTTCATGTCCGCAAATTCTTTCCAACAGTCCTGAAGGGTTTCTTCCGTGAATGTGTCTTGAGGTTTTTCTGTAATATCAACTTCTGCAATCAAAGTTTTAGCTGCCATTTTTTTTTTAACTTGTAAACTTTTGATAGAAAGTGCTGAAATCCGCTCTTTTGCAGGTATATTGGGTAATTTGATTGGTTCAATCGGGTTGCTGCTTTCTTCTATTACATTTGAATCTTGTTCGTTTTGATCTATACATTCAGGTATTTTTTGAGGCTCTACCGGATCTGGTTTGGCGTGGATCTGTTCGCTATCAGGATTTTTTTTTTCTTCAGCTTGTTGATGTGCAGAAGCTAATTTGAGAAGAAGTAGTTCGACCAACAGTCGTTGGTGCGAACTGTTTTTGTAATCGATGCTACATTGGTTGGCCAAATCTAATGCATAAATCAAAAAACTTCCGGTGTATTGTTTACTTTGACGGATGTATTGCTCTCTAACCTGTTCACCTGTTTCAATCAACGAGAGGGTATCTTTGTTTTTGCTCACCATCAAGTCTCTGAAATGAGCTGCCAAACCGGAAACGAAATGAATCCCTTCAAAACCTTTGGATAACACATCGTTGTAAAGATTCAATAATTTCGGAACGTCTCCAGCAAGGATACTGTCTGTCGCTTGAAAATAGACTTCATAATCGAGCACATTCAGATTTTCTGCTACTGCTTTCCGCGTGAGTTTTTTGCCGCAGAAGGTCACCACACGGTCAAATGTACTCAGTGCGTCGCGAAGTGCGCCGTCTGCTTTTTGAGCTATGATGTGCAAGGCTTCTTCTTCTGTTTCTATGCCTTCTATTTTTGCAATATGCGCCAAATGTCCTTTGATATCATGAATTGTAATACGCTTGAAATCAAATATTTGACATCGAGAAAGTATGGTTGGCAGTATTTTGTGTTTTTCTGTGGTAGCCAAAATAAATATGGCGTGTTTGGGTGGTTCTTCAAGGGTTTTCAGAAATGCATTGAAAGCAGACTGCGAAAGCATGTGCACCTCATCGATAATGTAAACCTTGTATTTTCCGGCTTGTGGCGGAATCCGGACTTGATCGGTCAAGTTGCGGATGTCGTCAACCGAATTGTTGGAAGCAGCATCCAGCTCAAATATATTGAAAGCAAAATCTTCATCAACGAGCGAATTTTCAGTAGTATTAATTTTTTTAGCCAAAATGCGGGCACAAGTTGTTTTACCAACGCCTCTCGGGCCGGTAAAAAGAAGTGCTTGTGCAAGGTGATTGCTTTGAATGGCATTGAGCAGGGTTTGGGTAATCGCTTGCTGGCCAACCACGTCTTCAAAATCGACCGGCCTGTATTTTCGAGCTGACACCACAAATTCTTCCATGTTGCTTTGTTTTTCACAAAAGTAAAAAAATGAAATTGGAAACGCGGCAGATTGTAATCTAATCCGTAATATTTTATCAACAGATTCTTTTGATGTAGGAGACAACAACATACAAAAGACAATAGATTCGAAACTTGTTGATTGACTCTGACTAATTAGCTGAAATATAAAATGAAAAGCAATTAAATTTCAGTAATTACAGAATTGGAGTTGTTGTCATACACAGGCTTAACAGTCAAAGAAGATTAAAAAGTAAGTTGTGACTCAATTCAAAACAATAACAATAAACAGCGAAGTAAAAAAGAGAAATAATACGCGTTTCAAAAAAAGATAATACCATACTTGCAAGCAGTGTAATTATGGCAACAGCAATCTATTTAGGATTGCCATTCATCGCTTGCGATATCACATTTAAAACGGCAACTTAGCTTACTGTGATATGTTAAAAAACCTAGAGTTAACATCCCCAACTAACGGCTTGATTATACTATCAAAACTTGTATTGCAAAGAGGTCGAAAAAGTCCATTCGTTTTGATGCCTGCTTGGTGCAAATTCTTGGTTGTTATAATTGATACCGATCCCGAGGATGAATTTATTTTTGATTAGTTTGTTGTATCCCGCACCAAACCTGTAGGAGTCTAATCGGGCTCTTTGGTTAAATTGTCCGGCAATAATGAAATCTTCCGGCGAACTCCCAAAACCTGTACTTGCAAAGAAGTAATCAAACCGAGTGCCTGTGTACAGACGGGTGGTGAGTGTGAAAGACGGGAAGTATTGACCGCCATCAGTTACCATAAAATGTCTGAGATTAATCCAATAGGGACCGATGTATTTGCCTATACCCAAAACGCCGGTGGTATTGTCCGAACGTGTATTTTTTGAATAACGAAATCCCAATTCACCTTCCCAGCCTTTATTGAAATTTTGAAAATAAGAGTAAGCTAATCTCCATTTTTGAAAAACCGCATCATCGCTGTATGCGACATCAAAAAAGGAATAACTTTTCTCTCCGGTATTGATGTATGATTCAATTTCATATTGTGTGCCTTCGCGGTTTGTACTTCCTGATGAGTTCCGGTCGGCATAGCTAATTCTTCCGATGAGCGAACCCCAAAATCTTTGACGGATGTATTGGACGCTTCCCAAATGCCAAGGTCCCACGCCATTCCTGTCAAATGTGGTGACGGCATAGCTTACGCCAACTCGATCGTTGTGGCTTCTGAGTTCGAGTATGGACAATTGCTGCTGAACAGAGGAGCTATTTTGTATGTTTTCAGGTAGGCTTTGGATGTAGTTGAATTCAACTTCTTGATCTCCTTGCAGTTGAATGGCCGCTAATTTTTTTAGATAGAAAGTATCTTCATCGGGGTATTTTTCAATAGCAAGCGTGGCTACTTTTTCGGCTTCTTCGTAGTTTTTTTGTTCCATTTCGAGGCTAAACCAATAAGCAAAAACATCTTTGTATGCCGGATTTTTGTCGATTACATATTTGTAGTTCTCTCTGGCTAGTTCAGGTTTATCGGTTAATTGATAGGCTCTGCCCAAAAATTGATAGAAATCCAAATAGTTGGGAGAAAGTTCGATTCCCTTTAGGGCATTGGTTATGGCGCGGTCATATTCTTTGATTCGGATGTCGAGAATGACCGTTTGTAATAGACTGTCAACATCAATTTTTGATTGGCCAAGCGAAGTTTGCGTGCTAATCATTGCAAGCAAGCTCAGGAAAATCGAAATTTTTATAAATAGTTGAGAAAGTTTCATGTTAGGTTTCAATAAGGTATCCTTGACGTTTGAGCGAGCCCCATTTTTGTTTTTTGTTGATTAAAAAATTCCAATATCCCCTGAGATAGGAAAATGAATTAACCGGATGGAAAAAGATGGGTTCAATTAAAGAAATTCCAATAAGTGATACAATTTCCCGTGTGTTTGCATAATTTTTATACAGTATTTCGTCAAACAGCAGCGAAATCATGGTAACCGTAAGGTAAAATAAATAAACGAAAATGGTGATTTCTATAAAGAACGTGTAATCGAGGTCTAAGAATATCAAGCCTAAAATAAATACGATTAGACCAAGCAATTCGACGATAGGAACCAAAAACTCAAAAAGAAGAAAGTAAGGAAGTATCACGAAGGCTGTCCGGCCATATTTGGGATTAAATAACATTCCTTTGTGCAAAAACATCGTTTGAATCAGTCCTCTTGCCCATCGGGTTCTTTGTTTAGCCAAATCTTTAACATTGCCCGGAACTTCTGTCCAGCAAAGAGATTCGGGTATATATTTGATGATGAATTTCTCTTTCTTTTCATGCATGTATTTTCTCATACGGGTGATGAGTTCCATGTCTTCTCCCAATGATTTGTGCCAATAACCACCGATTTGGATGACTATATTTTTGTCAAACATACCCAAACCCCCGGAAACCAACAGTAAACTATTTATTTGCCCCCAAGCCATGCGCCCAAACAAAAAAGCTCGGATATATTCGATTTCTTGAAATCTGGGATACCAATGCTTTGGAAAATGAATGCGGGTAAGGTAACCTTCTTTTACTTCGCATGAGTTTGAAATCCGAATACCTGCTCCGGTTGCAATTACTTTTTTGTCAGTTGCTTCCATAAAAGGCTTAGCCAATTTGAGTATGGTGTCTTTTTTAAGAATGCAATCGACATCGGTACATAAAAACAGGGGATATTGAGATGAATTAATACCGGCGTTCGAAGCATCAGCTTTGCTACCGCCATTCTCTTTATCGACTACCAACAAGTTGGAATATACTGGACTGGTAGATTTATAATGACCTCTGACCATTTGCGTTTTGATGTGTTCTTGGTAGAAAAAATCAACTTTTACCAATTTGAATTCTTTGATGAGTTTAGCCAAAGTATCGTCGGAACTGCCATCGTTGACAATAATGACTTCAAACTTAGGATAAGATAGCGACATCAGCGATTTGACATTGTAAATGATGGTTGAAGCTTCATTGAAAGCTGGAGCTATTACCGAAACACCGATTAAATCGTCCGACTTTATCAATACATCTTCGTGAATATGAATGCGCGCGTTGACGTGTTTGATGATGGCATAATAGGATAGGATAGCAAGCAATATGTAAGAGACTATATATGTACCTGCAAAAAAACCGATAAATAATTCAAATCCTTTTATAATTTCTTCGAGTAGAGATGGGTTCATGCCAAAGTTTTGTTTGCAAGGTGATTTTTGATTCTTTCGATTTCAAGATTGTCTTTGAAAGAGTTTTCTAAGAAACCTGCATCTATTTTTTGTATGCATTCGACCGTTTTTATCTTGATGTCAGTATCAATAGAATCCTGATTTTCTTTAAAATATTTCTCAAAATATTTCAAGGTGTTGGTTTCGCCGATTTTGCTTAATGCGCTGATAATAGCAATTTTATTCAGTTTGTCTTCATTGGGGAAAAGATGGAGAAGGATGTCTTCTGTGTTGACAATTTGAAGGGATTCAATCGCTTTTATCACTTCATGCCGGATGCTTCTGTTTTCAGATTTGAGTAAGCCGGTTATGAGTTTATTGTATTCAGTATTGTTATGGTAAACAATAAACTTCAATCCGATTCTGACAATCGCTACATTTGATGATGCCAACCATTTATCGATGTTTTTGGGTAGTGGGAACTTCTTCATACTGAGCAAATCAACAAATTTCAATTCATCAATCAAACTGATGGATTGCTTGTAATCTCCCAAAAAGTCAATACTTTTTGAAGTTGTGGAAAGGTAAGCAATAAAAGCATTTGATCGCAAAATCTCATTTGAACTGTTCAAATAGGGTTTTATTAAGTCTTGACCTTTCTCATATTCAAGTATTTGCAATTGATAAATTCCTTTGCATTTAATGTGCCATCTGGAATCACTAATCAGGCTTTTGGTATATTTTAACAATCCGAATTTTTCATAAATAGCAATCAGCGATTCAGATGATTTTCCTTTCAGGTTTTTCTTGAGCGTAATGATTTTTTCCATCAATACCCGCTTTACCCAGGTTTTTCTATAAGGAATTTCTTTTTTGAATTTTTTTATCTCATCGTCGAGTTCATCGATTTTTGTATGGAATAAAACTCTTGCAAAAAAATCATTTACCACAAAATCGATATTGTCTTTTATCAACTTTCTCTCCTCATAATAAAACCTGTTCAGGATAATTATTATCGAAATAACTACAAAAAGCACCATAAATGCCGGTATTAGATAGTTTGATAGGATTGTTTCAAATGTTTCCATGTTGTTAAATATTTAACCAAGCCTTAAAGACCAAAATTATTTAACAAATGAAATACAAAATATCAACTCACACTTTTTTATTCGATAATATGTTAATTATTATCGTTGAAATACCATAAGTAGCAACAAACAAACAGATTTTGATTACATACCGATGGCAACAAAATTGAAAGATTTTATCGTGATACTCGGTCCGGCAATCCTCCCCACATAAAACTCGACGTAGTCATTTTGTGTAAGCCACAGCAATACGTGCATAGCCGAACTTTGATGATCTGAGGTGCTGGTTGCCTTGTTAAAAATCTTTGAAGAATCTTGAACCACTCCATTTTTGGCAACTCCAAATACGTAAGTGTCACTGTTTGATCCGGGAATAAAGCTAAAACTCAAGGCGATATGGAAAAATCTTCCCGCAGTTCCCGTGTAAACCAATCTTGTATTGGTTCCCGACCCAAAACTGTCATTGATAAAAGAAACACCTGATGGAGGATTTATCTTTATCATATTATCAGTTCCGCTTGCACCGGTTGAAGATGAGCTAAAGCTTAGGGTGTATCCGGGGCTGTAGTTGTAGTAACTCAATTCCCCCATCGGAATCATCAAACGACCTTGTGGGGTAAAGTCTCCGGTAAATGTTTTCATGCCACCCACGGTTTGGTTGCTCGTTGTATCTACATAAGTACCACTATCGCTCAAAGCATTCCATGACCCGTTGTAATAGTTAAATTGATTTGTGGAAACATTGAAAATCAATAACCCTGTCGCAGGGTTGGCAATGGCATCGCGTTGAGCAGTGGTCATCCGTGGGATTAGAAGCCCCTTGTCGGTTGAAGATACATCGAGCATGGATGATGTGTTTGGCGAATTGGTGCCAACACCCACTTGGGCACTTACGGAGAAAAAACTAATTATTGAGCAAAAAAAGAATAGTTGTTTAAAAACCGTAATTAGATAAATTTTTTTCATCATTTCTGTTTTTTAAAATTATTTTAAAAATGGTAATCGGCTTCCCACGGTGTTTATTTGATAATGAAAATCAAGCGAAAGTAATCCGGCATCATTTTGGTAAGTATCTGCTGAATTATTTGAATTTCTCCACAGCCGGCAAATTAAAATACTGGAAATTTTTTTCCCCGTTCCATCCAATCCTACGTTTCCTGTGGTCAAAGGTGTGATTAAATGGGTTCGTATAGTAAATGGACCGGTTTCTACAATAGTGGAGGTAGTTGTAGAAGGGAATGCTAAAGGGGTTGTCGAATCATAATTTACCCAAGTATAATCAAGATTCCATTCTACATTCCCACTTCCGGAGTTTAGAGGTGTCCAATGAAGGTGAGGATAGATATTAGTACCTTCTTTGTAACTATGGGGCAACTGCACTTGAAAACTCAAGGTTTCTAAACCCTTGGCATCTCTAAAATACCATATTTGACCTCCGGAAGATTCTCCGGGCGAGTAGGCTAATGAAGCAGAACTCGAGCCTTTATCCATGGAAACCCTCAAGTCGTCCCAAACTTCGGCTTCTCCTTCAAAAACGATTGTGCCGTCAGATTCAATCTTGGTGTTATTGCCGTTGGATATGTCACCAATTTTCGTCACGCCGGCATTGTCAATATACATTTTTTCGATTCCAAAGGTTGTGAAGTGTATTTTGTCTTCATCTGTTGTTTTTTCGACTTCGATTTTGGTGTCACCATCTGCGTCAGACAGCAGATTTTGAGTGATTTCTTTCCACGTAGAGTCAAAATACCAATACGTATGGGTTGAATTGTCATATACCATCAATCCGGAAGCCGGATTTGCAATAGCTTCGCGTTCTATCGAAGTCATTCTCGGAATCAACAACCCTTTGTCTGTTGATGTGATATCGAGCATGGAGGATGCATCAGGCGAAACCGTACCTATACCCACTTGGGCAGTCATTTTCGAAGAAATAAAAATGAATAAAATGATCAATGCTATATGAAACAGTTTGTCATTTTTTCCGATAAGATTTGAATTATTTGTTTTCATCTGTTCTTTTTTTATTTGTTTTTAATAGGTCAGATGGAATGCCCTAGAACACATCGGTTGGTATCCGAAATTTGGCTATGGGCATTTCATACTTTATCATTTTAGATTTTAATAAATGGCTAATTTGAAACTTTGGGGTTGGGAAGATTTATTAATTTTAATAAGGTAAACACCTGTGCTTTGTTTAAACGGGATTGTAATCTTTTCTTGAAACGGTTTTCGGTCAAGCTCTAATCGATTAATCAGTTGGCCTGAAATACTATACACATCGATTTGGTTGATTTCTTCTTGATTGGGATTGAAAATTTCGATGTTTTTCGCTCCTCGATTGTAAACTATTTTGAGTGAGTTTAACTCAACTTCAGGGTTAGAAAAGGTCGTTTGCATGAAAGCAATCTTAAACCGGGTGTTGAAAGTCCCGGCAGGAATAGAGACGTTTGCGGTACCTTCACTAAGATTGTAAGTTAGGCCGGTTTCGGTGTCAATAAGCAATATCGGTTCGACAAAATTTTCGAGCTGGTCAATCATTATCTTGTGGATTTGTTCGCTTGATGAAGTAATGCCCAAAGGCAATTCCATGATGTTGTAATAAGGTTGAGCCTGAATCACATAAGCCTCATCGTTCAAATACCAATACATGTCATTTGCACTCACGTCAATCATTTTAGCATCATAGCCGATGTCTATTCCGGGTGTAGTACCATCTATAAAGGATACTAAAATTTGGCGATGAAATCCCAACGCGTCTTCATGCCCCAACCTAATTCGGACATCAACAGCAGAGGCCACCTTGTTTTGGTTGGCACGTGTAAAAACTGAGTTTACACCTTTTACTTCAAACTTTCTTTGGCTATTGTTGAAAACAAAATTACCACCCGTTCCGGTTGCAGCTTGCACAAAAAATCCCTGACCGACTGGAATGTATCTTTTAGGCGTAATCACACCCAAACCGCTTTGTGTCAAATCGGGATGTGCCGTTGCCGGAGTGCCACCGCTTAAAGAGTAGGTCGAATATCCACCCTGATAGTCTGTTGTGTAGTGGGAGCCGCCACCCCAGTGTTCCCAAAAGTAGATTACAGTACCGTCTGCAAAAGAAGTCAAGTTATCTGTTATAAATTGATTAGCATCTAATGCTGATGGATATGGATTGCCCAATATAGACATTTTATCCGCACTAATCGAATGCGTGTAAGTACCATCATTGGGTGTCCCGCCAAACACATAGTTTTGTGTTCCATCTGCGTTGCCGGTTCCTTTCATCGTAAATCCTTCCCCAATATTAAGCAATCCGCTGGACCCAATTTGTGCCCAACCATATGCATCTGCCTGGTTGATGAATTTGTAAATCCAATAGTTGCTGATGGTAATCGGATTGGATTGACTGCCGTCATAACTTGAAGTATAAACAACCGCTGATGGCGTGAACGAGTTTGTTAGAAAATAAGTGCCGTCATACAAGCAACTGCTCAAACTGTATTGCCCACCCACGTTGACCGGAGACGACCAATAATTAAATTTGTATTTGTCCGATGTTCCTTGTTGGCTGATAAATAATTTGCCCGATACAGTACTGTTGGCCGAAACACCGCTGTGGGTTTGTATCAATTGCGCTTCTCCGGTCAGGCTGAGTATGCCGCTTGTGAGTGCTACCGAATTGGCAACCACCAAATCAAGGCTGTCGGCCACTTTCACGCCCAGTCCCGAGTTGTTGATATTCAGATTGTAGAAAGTAACCTGTTTGGTAGTTCCGGTGATGTTTTGTGTTGAACTTCCTGTAAAATAGGTTGTACCGGATGTCGAGGACACCGTGTTGTCGTTGACAAAGTCTGCTTTCAGATAAAGATTTCCGTCCGTAGTGAGCGTACCTTTGTTTGTGAAAGTTCCGGTTGTATATAAATTCGTGCCGTTTTCTACTTTAAAAACGCCGGTACTATATACTTGAGCGATGGTGTTTTGGTTCACGGATACCATGAACAGCAAAACTTGTAAGTAAAGTTTCATGATTCATCATATTAGGAAACAATTATTTAGCAAATTTAAGTTGCATCTATTTCGCATTTTATGATATTTGTCATGTTTTGTCAAAAAAGAATATTATAAACTTACATATTATCGAAAATATAGCTGAATTATTTAAAACATTAATAAATAAAATAAAAAATGCCACCTATTTAGACTTGAAGTGGCACTTCTTATTTTTGAAAGAAAAGTTAAGAAATCACAAGTTTTTTGACAACAATCCCTTCCGATGTATGCAGATGAACCACATAGACTCCGCGTCTGTATCTTTTAGAAAGCTGAATTGAAGTCTCACCCGAGCCATGCATGTTGAGTTTATAAGTCTCCAATTTCCTTCCAAACAAATTATACAGTACCAATTTCTCGAGTTTCAGGTTGTCAGATTCATTTTTGATAACGATTGATTTCGTTGAAGAATCGTAGATCAGTTTTATTTTTTTATGTTCTTTTTCACGATGTTCTTTTCCATGTTTTTTGTCAGAGAAACGAAGTGAGAACCGATCGTTATATATTCCAACCTCCTCAATATGTATTTTTGCTTCCTGATTTTTAAGATTGTACAAGGTGTCTTTGGTTTTGTCATAAATATAAACAGGAATAGTCGCTTCTAAGTTTTCATCTTTATCCAAAATAAACCTGATTTCTCCCGGATTATCCACGCCAATTCCAATAGAATAGACGTTTTTAGCATCAAATGCGCCAACGCCTTGGATTGCCAATTTTTTGTCGTCCAAAACAAAATACATGTCATTGGCTTGTTCGTCTATGTTGAGCGCATCATATCCTTTATCAAATTTATCGGTCGCAGTTCCGTTTGTAAAAGCCAACAAGGTTTGTCTTCTAAAGCCTCCTTGGGTAACATAACTCAAACTAATTTTTGTGAAATTTTCAACTTGCGATTGGAAATCTTCCTTGTTTTCTATCGAGCTAACCGATAATTCTGCAAGAACATCTCTCGGTTTGTTCGTTCTTACCAATTCGTTGGAAGAAGGACTGTCTTCTTTCACAAAGGCACGTTGACTGTTGTTGAAAGTAACCATTCCGCCATCTGCATCTGCAAGCAGAAAAAATCCTTGTCCTACCGGAATGTACCTGCCGGGCAATTTAGTACCGCTTCCAGTTTGGTTCACATCAGGATGAGACAACGCCGGCACCGACCCCACCAAATTGGAAACAGCATACCCGCCTTGATAGTCCAAAAGATTATGTGTACCGCCACCCCAATGTTCCCAAAAATAAACCACTCCATCTGTCGCACTCAGGTTGTCGATGATAAATTGCCGGGAATCTAATGCAGACGGATACGGATTTCCGAAAAGCGTGATAAGCCCGCCGCTGAGTGACGATTGTATCAATCCATTGTTGGGTTTACCTGTGAAAGTGTAATTTTGCAATACGCTACCCGCACCCGAACCTTTGGAGATGTATCCTTTTCCTGCATCGACGCTTCCTGTTTCTCCAATGTGAATCCAATTGGCAATGTTGTTACCCGAATTTTCAAATTTAAACAACCAAAACGTACTGATGCTGATGGGTGTAGTGGGTGCTCCGTTAAATCCGGGCACCCAATTGATGTTGAGCGGATTGGCGGGATCGGTGCCGTCTCTTAAAATACTGCTCAACGTATAAGGATTATTGTTGGTCGTGTTGTTGGGAATTCCGACAGGCGATGACCAGTAATTATATTTGTAAATATCAACAGTTCCTTGTTGGTCGCGCTCCAAGATGCCCGAACTCGCCGGGTCTAAATCGGAATCGAGCGTTTGAACCAGTTGCGAACGCCCTTCCAAATCTATTTTACCGTCTAATTTGAGGTAATGCGAAACCTCTATTTTAGAATCATTCAGTGCCGATATTTTGTTGCTGTTGACAAACATTCCCAAAACGGTTTTGTTCCCGTTTGAATCGATGTCATGTGCTGTTTGTACAATATTCCACCCGATTGGTGTGCTGTTGTCTATGACAGAAAGGCTGTGCGGGACATCCATAAGACTGCCGTTTGTCCACGTAGTGTTGTTTTCCCAATTTCCGGCAGAGTTTGACAAGTACGGTAGTGGCGCAGTTTGCGTGATGATGGCAATCCGGTTTGGGACAATCAACCTGCCTCGGTGGTTGTTTTGCGAATCGTCGTTGATGTGCGTTCCTATGTACGAATTCATCGAGTAGTAAGCCGTCAAATCTCCCCAAGTGAGCGCGCTGATGTCATTTTTAGTAATCGTGGTTGGAAGGATTTTTCCCCTTGTGCCCGCGCCGAACTGCTCGATTTCTTGATTCATGATAAACTGCAATTCGGAGACTGTAACAGCTCTATCCCAAAATCGGACTTCGTCTATGTCTCCCATAAATATATTTCTGATGTCCGATTGAGCCCTGAATTCAGATCCGATAGAGAAATTATGTGTTGTAGCGATGGGTGCAGATAAATTTTGTGTTCTATCCAATACGCCATCAATGTAGAGTGCCACAGCAGTCCCGTTGTAAATTACGGCAACATGATGCCATTTGTTCAAAGGAATTTGTGTGTTGGCAACGATGGAGTTTGCACTTCCGTTGTTCCAATCCATGCGTGGGCGGTTGCTGTCGTCGAGGCTCAACGTGTAGCCTGTTGTTCCATTGAATTTTGAAACAATTGTTTGGTTTGAATTTGTGCTGTTCGCCCCTGTCGTCCTTACCCAAGCCATGACCGTAAAAGCACCCGTCAAATCGTTGGACGAGTCCATCCGAATGAAGTCATCGTTTCCGTCAAAAGTCAGATGTCTCGGGACAACGGTTTCATGTGCCACACCAAAAGCGATGTATTTTGTTCCGTCAAAATCAAATAAAGCTTCTTGATTAAGGCCGTTTGTTCCTAAAAACACAGTTTCTATTCCAGTTGTAAAGGCGGCATCATCGGCTACGACCATCACGTAGGCATCATTGCCAATGAGGGGTGTAAAATTGGTTAAAGCAGAAGTTGGCACCGACACTTTTACCGTAGGAACATTGCCTCCGGTTTCGGTCAGTTTCCATTTGCGGTTTGAAATATCTGTCAAAGTGGTGACCACATCGGGACCGAAAGCCAACACGATGGGCACACCCGATTTGTTCATGTTTTGCCCGTTGGTTCCCCACATCAAAAAGCTCCTGTCTGTTAGAAAGTTGTTCGGGTTGGCATCGTTTGTAGGAAATATATCGCCGAGCCCAATGGTCATCACCGGTGGATTTGATCCGTCGTTTTGGCTTTTAGATTCTTTTTGATTGAGCAAAGAAGCATCGTCTTGCCCAATGCCTGCAACATCAAAATTGAAACCTGCGTTGGCTGCGGCATCCCAAATGACATTGCCATTGCTGTCTTGATAGTTTTGGCTGATGCCGTTCACACCGAGGGTTATCCCATATTTTACGGCCAAATAACTCTGTATCCGTATCCTTTCCGAAGTATCATTTTTTCTTGATGAATAAGTAATAACCTCCGCAATACGGCCGTTAAAGCTTCCGTCAAAAACCTGGCTTCTTCCCAACCAAAATCTACGGTTGTTTTCGTTGGAAAACTGTGGAACCCCGACTTCCGTATTACCAATGTTCAATCCGTTCAAATACAATTCCTCCGAACTAACCGATGTCTTGTTCCTCGCGTTGATAATACCAACAGTACTATAAGTGTTTCCGCTGACTTCGGCAATGCCATATCCTCTTTGGTTGATATCGGATGGAACCGGAGTCGGGTTTGTACCCAAGGCAAATCCGATTACTTCACCTACGTATCGTGCGGAGAAATTTCCAAAACCAAAACCGGTAATGTCTTCATCATACGTATTACTCGAAGCTCTTTGAGATGTAAATACATCCATCGGCGGGTTAGTTCCACTGCTGATGGGCGTGTCCGGGATGACAACGGCAAAAAAATCATTGGTATGAAAACCGCCCGTGGCAAATAAAAACTGCCTGTTGGAACGCAAATAAGTGTTTTCTTTAGGTGCAGTCGCTGTGTTATTTGCAAAAGAAACGACCGGATTGAAATTGATGTTTTGCGAAGTGTTGTTTCTGTACTGCGGGCGTGCAACAACCGGGTTGGTGTCATCGGTTACTTTCGCGTTGTTCCCTTTTCCGAAATCAATCCACGTATTGACATTCGTATTGTTGGCTTGCAGCGTGTTTCCATCCACTTTATCGGCACGTAGCCAAGTGTCAAGCCCGGTGGCGATACCGCCTGGGGAGGCTGCGGGGGTTTTGTAGGTTGTGCCGAAAACGGCAATGTAGTCCACATAAAACTCACGGAAGCTGCTGTTGTTGCTTGTGATCAACCTAAACTGGGAAGTTGCACTAAAAACGTGTGTGGTGCTGAAAATAGTAGCGGTAACGTAATGATAACTTCCATTGATGTTTATATCGCGGAAATTTGAACCATCCCCTTTGGTTATGACCCGAATGGTTTGCCAAGCAGCTACGGCGGTTTCACGGTATTGCACCGTAAGCTTGTAATTGGTTGAAGCATCGTTGCTCCTGACAAACATTTCGATGTCCACTTTGTCAAAACCCAATGTGGAAATTGTGGGTGAAGTTGCCGTACTCGCGTTGAACGCAATTTGCAGTTTGTTTCCGTTTTTGTAAGCATTGCCGTTGGTACGATTGGTATTTGTGCCTGACAAAGACCAATTGTCCAAGGCGCTTTCAAAATCAACTTGGTGAATTTGTACGGTTTGTGCCTGAACTTTTAAACTGAGAATTAAGAAAAATGTGAGTTTGAAAAAACTACTTTTTAACAACTGGGTAATGATTGTTTTCATATGTAGGAAATATTTGGGGGTTCGTGTTAAATTGTAAACAGTTTACAAAGCTTTTTCCCGAAATATTTTTTCTTCCAATTTGAAAACAACAGAAGTTTCGTGTGTTAATGAAGTGAAAAAACACCCTCGCAACACACTCATTTCTTGTATGAGAGGTTGTCTTCGGTGTTTTTGGACTATCAATCTTTCGGGGCAAAAAGATCATCATAGTAAGGTTTAGGAATACAAATATTACATTTTGAGTACTTAATCAACTTGAATTTGTTGATAATTGCACATTATAACGGAAAGAGAATGTTCCTAACATACGGGAAATAAAACGCGGTATCCCATTCAGGAAGGTAAGATTCAGATTTTTTCGAAATGATAAAAGTAGAAGAAGTGGGTTGAAACGTGCCACATGAGTTTTTGAAAAAAGTACAGCAAACTCAATAACACCATTGCCTACAAAACCTTGTCTTAAGGCTTTAGATATCGGACGCAACACGAAGGAATACAAAAATAATTCTATTTTTTGCATTGTTATTAATTTTGAGGCATCACAAATGTAAATAAAAATAAGTTAAATAGTAGCTGATATTTTACATAAATGTTAAAAAAACAGCTACTACTTTCTATTGTCTTTTTCAAATCATTGTGTGATAATGATTTTTTTTGAAATTGATTTATCTTCCTGACTTATTAACTTGGCTATGTAGATGCTTTGTGCGTAAGCGCCGAGCCTTATTTTTATTTCACTTTGAGAGGGGTTTGGTATATCAATCGACTCTATCAATCGTCCGAGTAAATCAAATAGTTGGATTTTCTTTATTTCAATATCCGAACGCGAATTGAGGATGTTTAAGGTATGGTCTGATGTTAAGTAAAATACACGGAGCCGTTCATCATTGGTTTCTAAATCATCTGTTGACAAGGACTTTTGCGTAAACTGTATGACAAACCGATCGTTGAAAGTTCCGGCGGATTCGAGTTCAATTTCAGCGGGGTTTTCTTTCAAATCATAAAAAGTGTTGGTTTCCTTGTCAAACAGATAAACAGGTATTTCTTCAGCAAGGTTTTCAGCGCCGTCAAATACGAATTTGATCAGGCCATTTGCCTGTGCCGTGATGCCGATTGGAAATTGTTTGGATTCATCGAAAGCACCAACACCTTGGATAACCAATTTTTTATCGTCCAAGACAAAATACATGTCATTGGGCTGTTCGTCTATGTTGTATGCATCGTAGCCTTTATCAAATCCATCGGTTGCTTTACCTTCTATAAAACCCAATGCTACTTGTCTTTTATAATTATCGGACGTGAAATACCCCAACCGCAACAAGGTGGTTTTTTCAGCCAAAGGCGTGCCTTCATTGTTTTCAGGAAATTGTTGCGTTTGAGTCCCCAACGCGTTGAGGCCATCTCGTTTGTTTGCACGGAAATGGATATTAGAAATTGCATTATTTTCTTTTACAAAGGCGCGTTGGTCGTTGTTAAAAGTAATCGTGCCTCCTGTGGGGGATGCAATCACGAAAAAGCCCTGCCCAACCGGAATATATCTCCCCGGTGTGATAGTGCCGCTTCCGTTTTGGTTTACATCCGGATGAGACAAGGCAGGGACTCCTGCGCTGAGATTAAGTACTGCATAACCACCTTCATAGTCTTTTAATTTATGCGAACCACCACCCCAATGTTCCCAAAAATAAATCGCACCATCGGTGGCACTCAGGTTAGCGTTAATGAACGCTCGAGAGTCCAACGCGGAGGCATACGGATTTCCAAACAAATTTAGCATGTTTCCGGGCGTGCTAAACTGGATTTGCCCATTGTGAGGTTTGCCTTGAAAAGTGTAATTCTGCCGTGCAGTTCCGGCTCCCGATCCCTTGTGGATGTAGCCT
>PFUR01000037.1 GCA_002790195.1 Flavobacteriales bacterium CG_4_9_14_3_um_filter_40_17 | reverse complement strand
ATCTCTTCAGGCTCTGATTGTAAACGTCTGATTTTATTTGGCTTACTTATACATAAAAACCCTGCCTCGAAAAAATATCTATAAATTTACAAGTCCAATCCTGCTTCTATTTTCGTTATTTGATGTTCTTTTGCTTTACAAACTGATTTGAATACCATCTTTCAGATAAGGCAACCTTTTTTGATAATTAAATTTTCTAACCACGCATCCTTCCAAAGAAATTAGAAAAAAAACCTTCTGTCGCAAAATAGTAGTAAAAAAAGGATTGTCATTTGTAATCGATCTCCTTATAGACAATAAATCACAAATAATTAAGCTCAATCTAATCATGCGACAATGAATAAAATCTATTGAGCTCAGAAAGCCCATTTTATAAAACAGAATAAACAATAATTGATTACTTTTGCATTGAAAATGATTTAGTAACATGGCAAACCGTCAACTTCTGATTGATTCTAAAAAAATCCATGTCATCCTCCATCGCTTGGTAAATCAGCTGATTGAAAAGCATTTAGATTTTTCAAACACGGTTCTAATTGGGCTTCAGCCCAGAGGAATAGACTTGGCCAACCGCATCAAAAAAATCTTGGAAGAAGATTATCAAATCCGCAACATACAATTAGGTTATTTAGACATTACTTTCTTTCGGGACGATTTCCGAAGAAATGAAAAACCTTTGGCTGCCAATCAGACCCAGATTGACTTTTTGGTTGAAAACAAGCGAGTCGTTTTCATAGATGATGTACTCTTCACCGGCCGAAGTATCCGTGCCGCGCTCACTGCTGTGCAATCCTTCGGCAGGCCTTCAGGAATAGAATTGTTGACCTTGGTAGATCGCCGATTCAGCCGGCATCTGCCCATACAACCCGATTATGTAGGGTGCCAAGTCGATGCTATCAACTCCGAAAAAGTGTTGGTGATGTGGCAAGAAAAAGACGGGGAAGATGCCGTTTATTTGGTAGAAAAATGAAAAAAATAGTAATACTAAGATGAGCGAACTCAGTACAAACCATCTCCTCGGAATCAAATACCTCAATTTGGAAGACATCGAACTGATTTTCAAAACCGCCGACCAGTTTAAAGAAGTTATCAACCGACCTATCAAAAAAGTACCCTCGCTAAGAGACATTACCATTGCTAATCTTTTTTTTGAAAACAGCACACGTACCAAGCTTTCTTTCGAGTTGGCCGAAAAAAGGCTTTCAGCCGATATTATTAATTTTTCGGCTGCTTCCTCTTCTGTCAAAAAAGGAGAAACACTGATTGATACGGTCAACAACATCCTATCGATGAAAGTAGATATGGTGGTCATGCGGCACCCCAACGCAGGAGCCGGCGTATTTCTCTCTCAACACGTCAATGCCTCCATCATAAACGCAGGTGACGGTGCCCACGAACATCCTACTCAAGCCCTCCTCGACTGCTACTCTATCAAACAAAAATACGGCGATATAAAAGGTCTCAATGTAGTGATTGTCGGAGACATTCTCCACTCACGCGTTGCTTTGTCAAACATTTTTGCCCTTCAAAAATTAGGTGCAAATGTGAAAGTATGCGGACCGGCTACGCTTTTGCCAAAACACATCGAATCGTTGGGGGTTGGTATCGAATCCAACCTAATTAAAGCACTCGAATGGTGTGATGTAGCCAACATGCTTCGGGTGCAAAATGAGCGTATGAACATGAGTTTTTTTCCCAGCACCCGCGAGTACGTGTTGCAGTATGGTCTCAACAAAAAAATATTGAATGCACTTCCCAAAAAGATAACCATCATGCATCCGGGACCCATCAACCGTGGCGTTGAAATAACCAGCGACGTGGCTGACTCCAAACAATCCATCATACTCGAACAAGTGGAAAATGGCGTTGCCATCCGGATGGCTGCTATTTATCTTTTGGCTGCTAAAATCAAACACGAATGAAAACAAAACAACACGACAACTACATCCTTGTTTCACAAAAAAACCAGGATTTTGATGATTTCGTCAAGAACTTCAATACTGAATATGAACTCCTTAAAGCATGCAACATCGTGCTTGACCTTGACAAGAAACAGAACCTCACAATCAAAGATTTAACTCGATTTAAAAAAATAGCAACCCAACACAGCAAAAGCAAAAAAAGTTTTGTGATTGTTTACGATGATTTGAATTTTAATGACTTGCCCGAAACTTTGGTCACCGTTCCAACTATACAAGAAGCCAAAGACCTGATAGAAATGGAAGAAATAGAACGCGATTTGGGTTTTTAGCTCGGCTATTAGGCAAAGGTTGTTCCCTATTTTTTGATAATCAGTTTTTTTGGTTTCCTTCAATCCATCAGACTGAATAGTTACAAAATAGATCCCGGATATCAACTTACCGACTTCTAACGATGTGTTGTTGTTCATAAGCATTTGTTGCATTACTTTTTGGCCCGTCAGACTAAAAATGCTTGCTTCGGCCGGAAAAGCATGGTCAGCCAAAGCAATTGTCACGCGGTCAACTGCTGGGTTTGGATATATTTTGATGGGATTTTGGTTTTGCAAACCTGCTAAGCTCAGTGTAAAATTAGTAGCGAAATAGTCGTCTAAAAACGCTAATCTTTCGTTTGTCCAATCGCTTATATAAGTCAAATTGCCCAGGGTCATAAGTGAAATCCCAAACCCTTTCTTCTCGTTCGTAAACCGCATTAGCAAGCAAATAATCGTGGTTTTGCATAAACATGCTCTATATGTTTGGAACCTTTATCACATTCGCCCGAAGCGCGCCCCACCTTGCTTTTACAACACGTAAATAACCCCCAACTTCGTTTTGGGAATTGAGATTAGTATAGCCCGTTAGTCAAAATATCATTGGTCACGTTGTCTCGATCTCCCAAGGGGTCGTTTCCAAAGGTCCCGTTCAAATCCCAAGGAACATAAAAATACGGTTGATTTGTGTCATATTTTGCGTTAAACAAATTTTTCGCCCGATTGTCCATCGCCCGCATTAAGTTCATAAAAATATAGTAGTCCGCCGCGTTCGTAACATCGTATTTGCTTTTGTATTCCGCAGAAAATGTTGCATCATCATCATACACGACAAAACTTACAAAATCTATCAAGATAGTCCAATCCGACGCAATCTCGTCCGGGTACTCATACCCAAATCCGTTGCAACTCGTTGTTAGTCTTCCCTCTCAATTTGAGTGGCTCGTTGTACATGGCTTGCAGATTCCAGTTGTCATCGCTTCACATACCGAGAAAACTGTAATCTAGTGTATTCAACTCTTCATTATCCGCCCGAAATTCAATCAGGTAGGATTTTTTCGGAAAAAAACGTGAAGTTCCGCCCCGTATTTCAATTCCTAATCTCGAAGAGACTACATTCCCGTTAGATTCTGAAAAAGTAAATTGGGAAAGCACGCGTGGGTCGTCAACAATTTCGTTATTTGTAGCAATGTTGATGAGTGATAACTGCGTAAAATACAAGACATAACCTATATTTAAAGAGTTTTTGCCTTGATAAACTGTGCCGATTGCAACTGTCGAAAGTGGAACATCAAACGAGTACAATTCATCCAACATCACCGCATCTTTCATATCCGGAAACGTGCTGTTAATTTTCGTAAGATTTTGATTATCAACGATTAATTTCTCTATAAAATTTATCTGACATTGATTGTGTTTATCGACACAGTCCACATTGCCAAACAAAAAGTTGGGCAAAAAGAAAAAGTAAACAATAGGGCTACGAAAGCATTATTTTTTCATGTCAGCCGGATTGGTTAGTAAAGTTTATTACTATGACTCGGCCGTAAAGTTTAAAACATGAATGACAAAAATATGGGATAGAAATTTCGCCATATATATAATTTTAACATAAAAATTAAATTATCGTTTGCAACTTGGATCCGCCTCATCTTTTTTCAACAAATCATATGATGTAAAATAAAATCAGATTTGTTTCAAGAATATTTCTAAACCATCGTTTCTAAAATCATCTCAATATCTTTCTCGGTCGTATCCGGGTTGATAAAGCAAAAACGAGCTACAGTTTCTACAACTCCATTCTTTTTCCATTTGGTTGGCGCAACTAAGGCAAACCCGTTTCGTTGGTTTTGAAATGTCCAGTCTCGGTAATCCTCTGTTTTCCAGCCAATCCTCCTGAACAAAACACAAGACAAACCGGGATTTCTGACCAATTCCACATGGGGTAAATCCGCAATCATTTTTCCGGCGTTCTGAGCCAATTCCATTCCTCTTTCAATCGCTTGCTTATATCGATCGGTTCCGTGCATAGCCAATGAAAACCAAAGCGGAAGCCCGCGAACCCGACGCGTCAATTGAATTTGATAATCTGAAGGATTAAAACCTTTTGCTCCTTCATCTTTAAAAATTTCTAAATAGGAACCTTCTTGTTCGTGAGCTTTCTTGGCCAACGCAGGATTTTTGTACAATATAGCTCCACAATCATAGGGAGAAAACAGCCATTTGTGTGGGTCAATGGTGATGCTGTCTGCCTTTTCGATGCCTGCAAACAAAGGTCTTGTAACATTAGAAACCAAGGCACCGCCGCCGTAAGCCGCATCGACGTGCATCCAGATTTTTTCTGACTCACACACTTCGGCTATGCCTTTTAAATCATCTATGATGCCGGCATTGGTCGTGCCACCCGTTGCTACGACAGCAAACAGGCGCGAACGATCTTCTTTGTATAAATTACGGATGGTTTGTTCAAGTTTGTTTCCTTCCAAAGCTTCTTCAGTATCAATCAAAACAATATCCGAATCAATTACCTTAGCCATTGCTATAACGGAAGAATGTGCGCCGGATGAAGTAATAATTAATCCGCGTTTCTGATTGTTAGATGCGTCTAAACTACGCCAATAATCTCTTGCCGTGACGATGGCTGACAAATTGGCTGCCGTACCGCCACTGGTAAAAACCCCAAACGCACCTTCGGGCAATCCGGTGAGGGAAACCAACCAGCGCATGGCTTCATTTTCGCAAAAAATACCCCCCGCGCCTTCCAGCCAATAGGAACCGTGAATGCTGGAAGCAGAAGTTACCAAGTCAAACATCACGGCGGCTCGGGTAGGCGACGCCGGTACAAAAGCCAAATGCCGGGGATGGTCAATCGGTACGGTCGCTTTCACCAATACATCTTTCCACAACTGAAATGCTTTCTCTCCGCCGATGCCTTTTGGGGTAATCGTCTCGCCTGTCAATGATTTCAGCTCGGCTTCCGACTTGGGCATGTTCATTTTTGGATCGGTTTCGGTAATCCGATGAATGGCGTATTTCATCACATCTAAGGTCATTTCAACTAAATCAATATCAATGTTATGCATGGATTTTACTTTATTTTTACAAATTTCCAAATTTATCGTTATATATTTAACAAAGAAATGATATTTATCCGCTCTTGAAACTTTTTATTTTTATAATATTGCACAAGAAAATCAGACCTGTCATCAATGACTATCTTTAATTCATCTTTTTCGTCTTCACACACCACCAAAAAAAATTTGATTTTGGTACAAAACCCGATTGCCCGTTGTCCGTACCCACGCCTTTGAGCGTGTATCATTTTTGGAATCAGGTGTGTCCGTTTCCCCTCTCAAAACCCTTTTTCAGATTTTTTAATTAATTCTAACTGTTACCTGCATGGTAAAAATTGTTATTACCGACGAATCGCATTTCAAATATGCCGATATTATTTGCGAAACCATCGAAACGTCCGCACAACAGCGCGGCACAGGTATTGCCAAACGAACGCCCGAATACATCATTACCAAAATGACCAATCGAAATGCGGTGATTGCCTTAGACGGTGGCATCTTTGCCGGTTTCTGCTACATCGAAGCTTGGGGACACGGTAAATATGTTGCCAACTCCGGCCTAATCGTCCATCCGGATTATCGAAATCAGGGCTTGGCAAAAAAAATCAAAGAAAAAATATTTGCCTATTCGCAAATAAAATATCCCGGGGCAAAAATTTTTGGTATCACAACCGGATTAGCCGTAATGAAAATCAATTATGAATTGGGCTACAAACCCGTCACTTTTTCCGAGCTAACCGACGACCCTACCTTTTGGAAAGGTTGCCAAACCTGCAAAAACTACGATGTGCTCACGCGCACCGACCACAAAATGTGCTTGTGCACGGGTATGTTGTACAACCCTAATGAAAAAAAACACGAACAAAAGCACCCGTTCAATAAAAAGGTTTTGCAACGCCTCAAAAGCATCAAGCAAGCTTTATTTCTAAAAAATAAAAAATCATGAGCGATAAAAAATTAGTCCTCGCCTACAGCGGCGGACTCGACACTTCTTATTGTGTGAAATATTTGACCAAAGAATTTGGATATGAAGTACACGCCGTGAGTGTCAACACTGGCGGATTTACCGATGAAGAAATTGCCGCCAACAAACAAAAAGCACTGACACTGGGTGCGAAATCCTACGAAAACATCAACGCCGTTCAGTCTTTTTATGACAGCGTAGTCAAATACCTGATTTACGGCAATGTACTGAAAAACAACACCTATCCACTTTCGGTGAGTGCCGAACGCATTGTGCAAGCCATCGAAATTGCAAACTACGCCAAAAAAACTGGTGTCAAATACATTGCGCACGGCAGCACCGGAGCCGGGAACGATCAAATTCGTTTTGATTTGATTTTTCAGGTTTTAGCCCCCGAAATCGAAATTGTAACCCCCATCCGCGACAAGAAACTGTCTCGTCAGGAAGAAATAGAATACCTCACCCAAAATGGATTTGCGTGGTCATGGGAAAAAGCTAAATATTCCATCAACAAAGGTTTGTGGGGAACCAGTGTGGGCGGAGCAGAAACCCTGACTTCTCATCAAGGCTTGCCGGAAGAAGCCTATCCAAGTCAGCTTACGGCGACTGAGTCCAAAAAGATTTCGTTGACTTTTGACCATGGGCAACTCGTTGAGCTCGACGGACAAAAAAATACACCCGTCCGAAACATCGAAAAGCTTCAAGCGATTGCTGCTGCTTATGCCATCGGTCGAGATATTCACGTGGGCGATACCATCATAGGCATCAAAGGACGTGTAGGTTTTGAAGCGGCTGCGCCGCTCATCATCATCAAAGCGCATCACTTGCTGGAAAAACACACGCTCACCAAATGGCAGCAACATTGGAAAGAACAATTGGGCAATTGGTACGGCATGTTGCTCCACGAAGGCCAATATTTGGACGAAGTGATGCGAAACATCGAAGTTTTTTTGGAAAGCACCCAAAAAAATGTGACCGGAGAAGTTTTTGTAACTTTACATCCCTACCGATTTACCCTTGAAGGCATTGACTCACCACACGATTTGATGCAATCTGATTTCGGGCAGTACGGAGAAACCAACAAAGCATGGTCTGCTGAGGAAGCCAAAGGCTTTATCAAAATCACGGCCAATGCAAATAAAATATTCAATCTAAAAAATCATGTCAACGATTAAAACAGTTGGAATCATTGGTGGCGCGGGTTATACCGCAGGCGAATTGTTGCGCTTGTTGTTACATCATCCACAGGTTGCCATCGATTTTGTCTTCAGCACTTCCAATGCCGGCAATCCGGTTTCGGATGTGCATGATGATTTGGTTGGGCAAACGGATTTGATGTTTTCAAATCAAATCAACCCGGAAGTAGATGTCGTTTTTTTGTGTTTGGGGCACGGCAATTCGGCTAAATTTTTGGCCGCAAACCACTTTTCAGCCCACGCCAAAATCATCGATTTGAGCAACGATTTCCGTTTGCAGGCCGATGCGGTTTTCCAAGGCAAAACTTTTGTCTATGGCTTGCCGGAATTGCAAAAAGAAAAAATTATATCTGCCCAATACATCGCCAATCCGGGTTGTTTTGCCACCACCATCCAATTGGCTTTGTTACCTTTGGCTAAACACGGAAAAATCCAATCGGATGTCCACATCAACGCCACCACAGGCTCAACCGGCGCGGGCGTTTCACCTTCCGGCACCACGCATTTCAGTTGGCGCGACAACAATTTTTCGGTGTATAAAGCCTTTACGCACCAGCATTTGGGAGAAATTACGGAAAGCCTTGTTTCGCTGCAATCTCACTTGAAAAAAGATTTGTTGTTTATTCCCAACCGGGGCAATTTCAGCCGAGGAATTTTTGCTTCCATTTATTTGGATTTCGAGGATGATTTGGAAAGTGCTTATAAGATATTTGAAGATTTTTATCAGGATGCGGTTTTTACAAAAATATCGCATCGGGAGATTCATTTGAAACAGGTGGTAAACACAAACAATTGCCTGATTCATTTGCACAAACACAAAAATAAACTGCTCATCACGAGCATCACGGACAATTTGCTCAAAGGAGCCTCCGGGCAGGCCGTGCAGAATATGAATTTGATGTTTGGCTTTGAGGAAACAGAGGGTTTAAAGTTGAAGGGAAGTGGGTTTTAAATTTAAAGTTTGTAGTCTTGTAATCAAATCATTTAATCATCAGATAATCAAATGATAAAAATAGGCAGGACAAGTACCGAAAACCCGGATTTCATGAAGTTGGTGAAACAACTCGATGCGGATTTGGCGGTTACAGATGGAGATGAACACGCTTTTTACGATCAATTCAACAAGCTGGATGCCATCAAATATGTGTTGTTGGCTTTTGAAAATGAAACTGCGGTAGGTTGTGGTGCGATAAAAGAATTTGATGCACAAACCATGGAAATAAAGCGAATGTACGTTGCACCGGATTACAGAGGAAAAGGTATCGCATCCGAAGTGCTGACTGCGTTGGAAAAATGGGCTGCCGAATTGGGATACGCAACATGCATATTGGAAACCGGAACACGGCAAAGCAGTGCCATCAGGCTGTACCAGAAAAACGGATACCAACAGACTCCGAATTACGGTCAATATGCACAGGTGCAAAACAGTTTGTGTTTTGAGAAAAAATTGAAAGAATGGCATTGATAATTTAGTATAATTTTCTTTGTGCTCATTGTGAAATTTCCTTTGGGGTCTTTGCGGTTATTTTTTTTTACCATAGAGAACATAAAGGCATACACAGAGTTCACAAAGTTTTAAAATTACCGATTGATATTACAAATCAACAAAGTCGAAAGATTATTATGCTATAAGTTTCATATAATTAATACGTTATAAATTTTTATTTTAACGAATCGTAATATTTTCAAATTGTTACATCTTCAAATTTTAAAATCATGAAAATAGCCATACTCGGTGCCGGAAATCTCGGCTTATCCATTGCCAAAGGTATCTTGGAAAGTGAGCCGTCATTTTGCACCTCTTTGTATTTAACCAAACGAAACCCGACATCTTTGCAAGCGTTTGCAAAATATCCGCAGGCCAAAACCGGGTCGGATAATTTGGAAGCCATGCGGCATTCAGACATCATCATAGTGTCGGTACAACCCGGGCAATTGGTTACTCTCTTGGAGGAAATCAAATTGGAATTTACCGAAAAAAAATTGGTTATTTCTACCGTCACCGGCAGGAATATCGCCGTTTTTGAATCGGTTTTGGGCACACATATCCCGATCATCCGCAGTATGCCCAATACGGCAAGCGCGGTCGCGCAATCGATGACCTGCCTGAGTGCGAATATGGCTGCACAAAACAAAGTGAAACTCGCCGAAGCGGTTTTTAAACCCATCGGCAAAACACTGCTGATTGAAGACGAAATGATGCAGGCTGCAACAGTCATTTGCGCCAGCGGCATCGCATTTTGGATGCGCTTGATCCGCGCCACGACCCAAGGTGCCATCCAGTTGGGCTTTGATGCCTCCGAGGCTAAGGAATTGGCGGTGCAGACTTGCCTCGGTGCTGCCAGTCTGTTGCTTGAATCGGAAAACCATCCGGAAACCGAAATAGACAAAGTGACCACGCCTCGTGGCTGTACCATCGCCGGACTCAACGAAATGGAACACGCCGGTATGAGCTCCGCGCTCATCAAAGGTTTGGTCAAATCGTATGAGAAGATTAATTCGATTAAATGAGGTAATAGCCAAAAGGCAATAGGCAACAAGAGGTTATAAGTTATTGGCTATTCGATATTCACTAAAATTCATTATATCATTAAATCATCAAATCATTAAATCATCAAAAAATGAATATCTTCAACGTATATCCACTCTACAACATCACGCCGGTTCGGGCGAAGGACTGTCTTATCTTTGACGAAAAAGGAATCGAATACCTCGATTTGTACGGCGGCCACGGTGTAATTTCCGTGGGGCACACACACCCGCATTACGTTCATGCACTCAAAAATCAGTTAGACCAAATCGGATTTTATTCCAATGCCATCCAAAACCCTATTCAAACAGCTTTGGCAAAAAAACTCGGACGATTATCCAGTTATGACAGCTACGATTTGTTTTTGTGCAGTTCGGGTGCAGAAGCCAATGAAAACGCGCTGAAATTGGCTTCTTTCCACACCGGAAAAGCCCGTGTGATTGCCTTTGACAACGCTTTTCACGGCCGTACTTCCGCCGCCGTGGCCGTTACCGACAACGAGAAAATCAACGCGCCGCTCAACAAGCAACAACAAGTCACTTTTTTGCCGCTGAATGACATTCGGGCGATGGAAAACGAATTGGGTAAAGGTGACGTGAGCAGTGTCATCATCGAAGGCATACAAGGTGTTGGTGGATTAGATCAAGGCACCACCGAGTTTTTCAAAGCTTTGGAACAAGTTTGTCAAAAACACCAAGTGATTTTGATTTTGGATGAAGTGCAATCCGGTTACGGGCGTAGCGGGAAGTTTTTTGCGCATCAGCACCACGACATTTCACCGGATATCATCACTGTTGCCAAAGGCATGGGCAACGGCTTTCCAATTGGCGGCGTTTTGATTTCGCCCAAGTTTGAAGCCGTTTACGGGATGCTGGGTACGACATTCGGAGGCAATCATCTCGCTTGCGCTGCCGGATTGGCTGTATTGGAAATTATGGCGCAGGAGAAATTGATGGAAAATGTGTGTGAGATTTCAGCTTATTTTGTCGAAAAAGCCAATCAAATCACACAAGTGAAAAACATTAAGGGTCGCGGTTTAATGCTCGGTCTTGAATTTGATTTTGAAGTAGCTGCCCTGCGCAAACAGCTCATCATGGAAGGGCACGTTTTCACAGGCAGTGCCAGTAACAAAAAACTGTTACGCATCCTGCCACCGTTGACCATCCAAAAAAAACACATCGACTTGTTTTTTGAAACCCTTGAAGGGATTTTAGAACAAGCAGCATACGAACCCAAAACCGCCTGATTTTTTTTAGCATGCAAAAGAACAGAAAACGCATCGTGCTCAAAATTGGCACCAACACGCTCACCAAGGAAACACATAATATTTCCCGTGGTAAGATTGAAGATATCGGCATTCAGATCGCGGCGTTGCGTGAGCAATACGAATTTATCATCGTGACCTCAGGAGCGATTGCCGCCGCCAGGCAGTTTGTCAAACTCGAAAGCAACGGCAAGGAAATCACTGTCAAACAAGCTTTGGCTGCGATTGGGCAACCCCATTTGATGCGTATTTTCCACGAGAGTTTTCACGATTTGGGCTTGCACACTTCGCAATGTTTATTGTCTTATTCCGATTTTGAAAAGACACAGTCCAAAACCAATATTGTTAACACCGTCAACGTGCTGTTGGCAAATGATTACATCCCGATTATCAACGAAAACGACACGGTGGCTACGGATGAAATTCAGTTTGGCGACAACGACAAATTGGCAGCTTTGGCGGCACAACTTGTTCAGGCCGATTTGTTGGTCATCGCTACCAACACTTTTGGCATTTACACAGCGGAAAGTATGATCAGTGGTAAACCGAAAACTATTTTGAAAGTAGAGAATTTAGATGCATTGATGCATCAACTCGGCGACTCAAAATCTTCCGGTGGTACTGGCGGGATGAAATCTAAAGTGGAGGCAGCGGCGATTGCCCAAAAAGCCGGTATCGAAACTTGGATTGTCAACGGCTTGGAAGATTTGTTTTTGCAAAAAGCAATGAAAGGGGAAAGTGATTTTACGAGGATTTAATGATTTAATGATTTAAGAATTTTCAATAACCTATAACAAATAACCTTATTGCCTAATGGCAATTGGCAAATGCCTAAATAACTTATAACAAATAACTGATAACGAATAGCTTATAACAACAAAATGAACTACCTAACTATCAAAGACATAAATAACTTAAACGAATGGGTACAGCAAGCCATTCAACTGAAAAACAATCCGTTTGCAGATCAAAACCTCGGCAAAAACAAAACCTTGGGCATGTTGTTTTTCAACCCGAGTTTGCGCACGCGGCTCAGCACACAAAAAGCAGCTATTCATTTGGGAATGAACGTGATGGTGATGAATTTTACCGGCGAAGGTTGGACACTCGAATTTGAAGACGGCGCGGTAATGGATGGCGGAAGTTCGGAGCATATCAAAGAAGCGGCTGCGGTGATTTCGCAATACTGCGACGTGTTGGCGATCCGTGCTTTTGCCGAATTGATAGACCGAAATAAAGACTATGCCGAAACGGTGATGAACGGTTTTAAAAAATACGCCACCATCCCGATTGTCAATATGGAGAGTGCTGCGGGGCATCCGTTGCAAGCTTTGGCGGATGCCATCACGATGGAGGAATTAAAACCTACGCATCGCCC
>PFUR01000082.1 GCA_002790195.1 Flavobacteriales bacterium CG_4_9_14_3_um_filter_40_17 | reverse complement strand
AAGGTAAAAAAAGTAAAACGCTAAATTTTAATTTTATGAAGGAAATAAAAAGAGTTTATCGCTTCGGTAAGAAAACAGCCGACGGTAATAGTTCAATGAAGAATCTGTTGGGCGGCAAAGGTGCCAACTTAGCCGAAATGAGTTTAATAGGCATTCCGGTTCCTCCGGGCTTTACCATCACCACCGAAGTTTGTACGGAATACAACAGCGTTGGAAAAGAAGGTGTCATCGAACTCCTCAAAGAAGAAGTCTATGAGTCTTTGGCTTGGGCAGAAAATAGCATGAAT
This sequence comes from Flavobacteriales bacterium CG_4_9_14_3_um_filter_40_17, assembly GCA_002790195.1. Classification (GTDB taxonomy): domain Bacteria; phylum Bacteroidota; class Bacteroidia; order Flavobacteriales; family Flavobacteriaceae; genus UM-FILTER-40-17. Next base: position 41,426 of record PFUR01000082.1, on the reverse strand, counting down.
GCCACATTTGGTGATGTGGACAATCCGCTGTTGCTATCTGTCCGCTCAGGTGCCCGGGTTTCGATGCCGGGAATGATGGACACGGTTTTGAATTTAGGGCTGAATGAAGAAGTAGTTGCAGGCATTGCTAAAAAAACTGGCAACGAACGCTTCGCTTGGGATTCTTACCGTCGATTTTTACAAATGTACGGTGGTGTCGTTATGGGCATGAAACCTGAATCAAAAGACGATATTGACCCTTTTGAAGAAATCATCGAAAACCTCAAAGAAAAAAGAAAATTTAAATTGGACACTGAATTTTCGATTGCGGATTTGAAAGATTTGGTTTTTGATTTTAAACGCATTATCAAAAGGCGAACTGGGCTCGATTTTCCGACCGACCCAAAAGAACAACTTTGGAATGCCATCATGGCTGTATTTGACAGTTGGAACGGCGACCGGGCAGTTTATTACCGCAAAATGCACAACTATCCCGAAAATTGGGGGACTGCGGTCAACGTGCAGGCGATGGTGTTTGGCAATATGGGTCAAAATTCAGGAACGGGAGTTGCCTTTACCCGAGATGCCGGTACCGGAGAAAACGTATTCAACGGCGAATATTTGATTGACGCGCAAGGTGAAGACGTGGTGGCAGGTGTACGCACACCGCAACAAATCACCAAAACCGGTTCACAAAGATGGGCGGAATTAGCCAAAATAAACGAACAAGAAAGACTTGAAAAATATCCTTCCTTAGAGGAATTGTTACCCAATATATATCACGAATTATATCAATACCAGGAAATCTTGGAGAACCACTATTCCGACATGCAAGACATGGAATTTACGATCCAAGACGGCAAACTTTGGATGTTGCAAACCCGCAACGGAAAACGCACCGGTGCTGCCATGGTAAAAATTGCCGTTGATATGCTCAAAGAAGGTATGATTGATCAGGAAACAGCAATCCTTAGAGTTGAACCCAACAAATTGGATGAGTTGTTACACCCTATTTTTGATAGTGATGCCATAAAAAGCGCGCACGTCATCGCGCAGGGGCTTCCCGCATCTCCGGGAGCTGCAACCGGGCAGATTGTATTCTTCGCAGAAGATGCCGATAAATTTAAAAACTCAATCTTGGTGCGTATCGAAACCTCTCCCGAAGATTTGGAAGGCATGAACATTTCCAAAGGTATCCTCACCGCACGTGGCGGTATGACATCACACGCTGCCGTGGTTGCAAGAGGTATGGGCAAATGTTGTATTTCCGGAGCCGGAGCTTTGCAGATAAACTACAAAAAGAAAACCATGTCGGTTGATGGCAAAGAATTCCACGAAGGCGATTGGATTTCGCTCAATGGAAGCACCGGTGTTATTTTTGAAGGCAAAGTGAAAACAAAAGAGCCGGAATTGAGTGGTGAATTTGGCGAATTGATGAAATTAGCGGACTTGTATAACGAAATGAAAGTCCGTACCAACGCCGACACGCCAAAAGATGCGCAAATTGCGCGCAAATTTGGTGCGCAAGGTATAGGTTTGACACGGACTGAGCACATGTTTTTTGAAGTTGACCGTATCAAAGCCATGCGCGAAATGATTTTGTCAGACACTGTCAAAGGCAGAAAACAAGCACTCAACCAGCTCTTACCGATGCAAAGAAGCGATTTTGAAGGTATTTTTGAAGCCATGCAAGGGCTTCCTGTTACCATCCGCTTGCTCGACCCACCACTTCATGAGTTTGTACCTCATCAATTGGCTACACAAAAAGATTTGGCAGACGAAATGCACATTTCTTTGGAAGCTGTCAAAGCTAAAGTTTCCGAGTTGGAAGAATTCAACCCCATGTTGGGCCATCGCGGATGCCGATTGGGAAATACTTACCCTGAAATTACCGAAATGCAAACCCGAGCCATCATAGAAGCTGCCTTGAATCTAAAAAAAAGAGGCATCACCGCAGTACCGGAAATTATGGTTCCGTTGGTTGGAACGGTCAAAGAGTATGAAGAACAAGAACGAATCATCAGAAATACCGCGCAACAAGTGTTTGATGAGCGCAAAGACAGCATTGCCTTTTCGGTCGGCACAATGATAGAAATACCGAGAGCGGTTTTAGTTGCCGATAAAATAGCTGAACTTGCCGAATTCTTCTCTTTCGGCACCAACGATTTGACTCAGATGACTTTTGGATATTCAAGAGATGATGCAGGGAAATTTTTACCGGTTTATCTGGCCAAAGGCATATTGGCCGATGACCCTTTTGAAAAATTAGATCAGGAAGGTGTCGGACAATTGGTGCGATTGGGTACAGAAAGAGGGCGAAGCACCCGTGCCAAACTCAAAGTAGGTATTTGCGGTGAACACGGTGGCGAACCTTCTTCAGTTGAGTTCTGCAAATCAGCAGGATTAAACTACGTAAGTTGTTCTCCTTACCGCGTGCCGATTGCCCGTTTGGCAGCCGCACAAGCCGAAATAAAAGAAAATAGAAAGCAAAAAAGTAAAGCAGCCATTTTAGTTTAATTTGATTTTTGGTTTATAGCTGAAACCGTCTCGCAAACCGAGGCGGTTTTTTTATTTACCTATTGCAAAAAAAAACACAATTAAGTATCTAATGTATGATTTACAGTTGATTATATGCAAATTTAAAATCTAACAATTCGCTTCAGGATACCCGTTTGCCATAATCGTTTGTCAATTTTATTTTTTACGAAAACCGAGTTCGAAAAACAAACTTAAACGATGCTGAAGTAATAAACCTAAAGATAATTTTAAAGAAATATCGAACAAGATGATTTGGTGTTAGCTTTAGATGGATTTTATTTTGACTGCATAAAAAAAATACCCTCCTTAGTGAATAAATAAGAATCAATCATTTATCAGTTTGATTGATTATCTTTACCCCTGACACTTTTAGTTTTCATATTTAATCTAACCCTTCGCAAACAGTGCTTATGAATTCCGTCATGAAAATACTGATTGTGGAAGATGAAATGATAATCGGAGCCAATATCTCATTGCAACTTATCTCTTTGGGCTATGAAGTGAGCGGCATCATACCGCGCGGAGAAGAAGCACTGATGCATCTCAAAGAAAACAAACCGGACATTGTTTTGATGGATATCAATTTAAAAGGAAAAATAGATGGTGTGGAAACCGCCTTGTTGATGCAACAAGAATTTGATGTTCCCATTATCTACCTGACAGCCAATGCCGATGAAGTCAATTTTAACCGAGCCAAAGCCACACACCCCTACGCCTTTATCTCAAAACCTTTCAAAAAATTAGACTTACAACGCGCCGTCGAATTGATTGAAACCCGCCTACTGACTAAAAAAAATGAAGATAAAACCACAACCTCTAAAAACGGTTTGCCGCTTGTGATAAGTGACTGTATTTATGTACGTCATCACGAAAAGATGGTTAAAGTTGCCATCCAAGAGATTTTTTATATTGAAGCCGAGCGAAATTATTGCCGCATCCACGCCAAAGAAAAAGAATATCTGTTGGTGATGACCTTAAAAGGCATAGAGGAAAAACTGCCTCAAAATCACTTTTTGCGTATTCATCGTTCGTTTATGGTCAATCTGTCTCAAATAGATGAAGTGTCAACCGACCATGTAGTGGTGCGCAGAAAATCTATCCCCATCGGCAAATCGCAACGCGGAGAATTGTTGAAACGTTTGCAAACGCTTTAGGCTGCCCGATCGTTTTTAAATTTAAAATACAGGTGTGTCCCACACGTATAATCTATTTTCATCTTTCCGTTTAATTGCTGTACCAAAAGATTGATGAGTTGGGTGCCAAATCCTATGTTGCGGATTGATTTGTCCTTAACGCCGATGCCATTGTCCGAAATATAGAGTTGCAATGTATATTTACCGGTCATTTTTAAATCAATTTTTATTGTACCAGTCCTGTTTTCCGGAAAAGCATGTTTTAATGCATTGGTCAATAGTTCGTTCACTATCAATCCCAAAGGAACTGCGATATCTACATCCAATTCCAAATTGTTCATGGCACATTCGATGGCAATTCGGTTTTCCGCACCGAAAGAATCCAACACGTGCTGTCCCAAATCTGTAAAATAACTTTTCATTTCGATTGCCGCCAAATTTTTGCCCTGATACAGCCGCTGATGTATTATGCTCATCGACTGTACTCTATTTTGGCTTTCTCGAAGTACCCGAATTGCGTTGGCGTCTGACAATTGTGCAGATTGCAAAGCTAATAAGCCCGAAACCACTTCGAGGTTGTTTTTTACCCGATGATGAATTTCTTTAAGTAAAAATTCTTTTTCTGCATTTTGTTTTTGGAGTAGTTTATTCGTTTTTTTGTTAATGACAACAATCCTATATAAGCCAATCAAAAAAATAAATAATAATAAAATAGTTATGGTTGCCAATATTTGATTGTTTTGCTGCTGTTTCAATTTATTTTCCTGTTGGAGAATGGTGTTTTCAATCTTTGTTTTTTCAAATTCGGACTTTAATTTTTCCATCTTTTTGACCGCTTCAGAGGTTGAAACTTGTGCTTTTAACTGATCATATTTTAAGAAGGCTTCGTAGGATTTATCGTATGCTTGCTGTCCCGAATAAGCAATAGCTAATTCTTTAAACGCACGTTGGAGATACAACTTATCTCCATAATTCACAGAAGCCAAACCGACGCTTTTTTGGAGGCTTTCCACTGCCTTGTCATACTTTTTTTCTTGATTTTCCAATTTTCCGACAGCCACCCACAACTTCATTTTCATGAAATCATTACCCAGCAAATTCGCATATCGCAAGGCCTCTTTTGCCATAGTATTCGCATTATTAAAAGTTCCTAAATCGGTATTCAAATCGACTAAGCCGATATAAGCATTGCTCAACACATTGTAGAAACCATATTTTTTGGACATTTCAATCGCTTGATTGTAATAATTGAAGGCTGCTTCGTTTTTCTTGAGTTCATGGTAGTTGTTGGCAACTAAAACCAATGCATTGGCATAGTCCAATCCGATGACGCCGCTCTTTTCGAGAACAACAACTGCTTTGCGTGCGTAGTCCAATCCACTTTGGTAATTGCCTTGTTCCCATGACTGGTTTCCCAAATTGAAGTACGTGATGCCTTGTGCTCTAGTGTTGTTGCTTACTTCTGCTTCTATAAGTGTTTCATTGGCTAAGGCAGTTGCTTCAGTAAACAAACCTCTGCGGTCTAAGACTGCACACAGATTTGCTTTGAGCAACCATTCGTCATCTTTTGAAATTTTTCCTTTAGCACTATTCAGCATCAACTCGGCTTCATCCAATTGCCCCATTTGCAACATCAATGCACTCAAGGTAATTTGCAATTTGCCCTCCCAACTGTCCAACTCCTTTAATCTGGCAAGTTTCAATCCTTCCTTGGTGAAATCGAGTGCTTTTTGTTGATTGCGTGTGTGATAATAGTAACCTAAATCGTTTAGAATCATTAGCTTCAAGGTGTCTGAGGGTATTTTTGAGACGGCTTTTTCCAATTGAGAAAGATAATCCGGTCCAAAATCATCTGTCTCAACAAATACTTGCTGATAAGGAATTGGCCGTTTAAAATCTATCAATTGCGCACCAGCCCAAATAGGGAAAACTAAAAATATAATCGAAAGTAAAATTTTCATGATCAAATATATAAAAGAAATTAACGCTGTTTACGCCAAAGTTATGTATGTTAAAATACGTTTGAAAATAAATTTGGCTCATTAGGACATTTAAACTGATTGTTCGTCCTAATACTGTCATTAAAATAGTAGATAGATTATAATTTTGATTCATTATTAATCAATAAAAAATTTAAAAATGAAAAAACTAATCTACTGGATGTTGCTAATTCCTATGTTGGCAGTATCCCAAAACAAAGAGAGTTTTGCCGTATTAGAAAACTCGAAGATTGAGGCACAGCACTCAAAGATTAAAGAAGTTGCCAACCGTGAAGATCCAAAAGAAACCCGTTCTTTGGCATTGACAAGGGAAATTTCTAAATTTCTGAAAAATCCGAATTTTAAAGTCGGTGAAGATGAAACTCGAATCATTGTTCATTTTATCATCAATAACGAGGGAGCAATAGTGGTATTATCGGTCGATACTAACAATCCGATCATTGATGGTTTTATCAAAGAAAGGCTTAATTATCAAAAGCCAAACTGCGACACAAATTTTGATACAAGCTTCTTCATACTTCCTGTCAAAATAGTAAAATCCTGAACAAAGATTATTAAAATTGAAACCGAGATAAATCAATGATTCATCTCGGTTTTTTTGTTTATCCATTTTTACATTGTAAATTTTCTGACCGAGTATATGATAGTAGCTTATTTGGCTCAAAATATATGTTTCAACGATTTTTATTTAAGCGAGATGAAAGAATACAATTTTCAAATCATGAAATATTATATGCCATAAAATCATCTGTCTGAAAAAATACTTTTTCAAACAATTAGATTCCAAAATTAAAATTTGTTTGATAACTAAAAGGATAGCTTCGGACATTAAATGAGGTCATTCGTCCTGATTGCGCAATTTAAATTGTTAAATAGTTCTTAATTAGATGCATTATTAATCAACTAACATCAAAAAAATGAAAAAACTAATCTACTGGATGCTACTGATTCCAATGTTGGCAGTATCCCAAAACAACGAAAGTTATGCCGTTGTCGAAAATTCAATGATTACAGTAAACCCTACAAAAATCAAGGAGTTTGAAGCCGGAATTGCGAAACACAACAAAAAATTTCACGCAATTGGTGTTTACGGAGCAAGGGTATATTTCATCTCAAATGGCGTCAACTCCGGAAAATACGTCTGGAGCATGGGACCGCTTCCGTGGGGTGACTTTGACAAAAGGCCAGAAAACAAAGAACACGATGATGACTGGAACGTCAATGTGCTTCCTTACACCTTGGCGGAAGGCGAAACAATCTACTGGAAATTTGAAACCAAGCATTCTCATTTTCCAAAAGACTTCACACTCAAAAAATTGGTGGTCGATGTTTATGATATCAAAAGATTCCAACGTAACAAGGCTTTAAAACTATTGGAAAAAATCCACAAAGTAATGGTGGAAAAGTTGCCTGCTGAAACTTTTGGGATTTACACCAACGAATTCAACAACACCTTTGACGGAAAAAATCTGGCTTACGTGTCATTTTTTGACAAGTCGAGTTGGTTGGGTGAAGACAATGATTTTCCAAAAAAATATGATGCTGTATATGGAGAGGGTAGTTTTGCCCATTTTCTAAAAGATTGGGAAGAAGTCAGCCTTGGTGGCCGAACCGAGCTGTGGAATCTCAGATTGGATCTCAGCGGGCTTAGCGCCGATGTAAAAGCGATAGACAGACAGTAAATCAACTGACACAAAAATTAAACAACATGAAAAAACTCATTTTTATTGGGCTTGCGTTAATTTTATTTGTAGCATGCGACAAAAAAAAGGAGCGTTATACACAAAACTCTCCGGAAATTGAAACCCTGAAAGCGGCCATCGTTGATTACGAAGCCGGAAATTGGGAAGCTTTTTCAAAACATTTTGCCGATACAGTTAAAATTTATACCAACTCAGAAAACAATCACTTTACGATAGACCAAGCCATATCGTTTGAAAAGCAAAATCTTGCACCCTTTTCATCATACAAGATTAAAACTAAGCCCTCCGAATTTGAAATGGTTATCACGGACAAGGGAGATACTTGGGTAAATTTTTGGGGTGTATGGCAAGGTGTCATAATCGCCAACAACCAACAAGTGGATGTACCGATGCACATGACCCTGCAGTTCATAAACGGAAAAATCGTGGAAGAACACGATTATTTCGACAATTCTCCGGTGGTATCGGCTATGCAATTAATTGAAGCCGCAAGCAAAGCAAGTGTTGAAAATTAGAATTAGCTGAAAAACCTCACACATTCCGGCTCCTCTTCGGGATGGTGGGGTTTTTACATTTACTAAAACAGCATGGTTTTTTTAATCAAATACACCATGTAATGTTTAAAAAACTTTGATATTCAAAAACCTCAAACTCATGGAAAACGCGCCCACACAATGGTCTAAATCTGAATTAAAAGTATATATCCTACTGCTATGTGCTCATGCAGATTCGGTGGTGTCCCCCGATGAAATCAATTTTATAAAATCTAAAACGAACGCAGGAATCTTTGAAAAGATATATAAAGAGTTTAGCGCTGATGATGAAGATACGAGCTTAGAAAAAATTGAAACTGCCATAGCATTACATCAGTACGACCTGATGGAAATCTCAGCACTTCGAAAAGATATGCTTGAAGTGTTTTACTCTGATAAAAATTTTGGAATGAAGGAACGCTATTTAGACCGGTTACTCGATAACATCATTTACTGACCCTTTTAGAAGACCTATATAAACGGAATAAACATCCTTATCTATCTTCAAATTCTGTCAGCTATCGATAAGATGTATTGAAGAGTGTCAAAATTAGGAACTAACCAAAAATAACCAAAATGAATTTGAAACAATCTCTCCTCATTGCTTTTATAATCAGCATTTTGAGCATTTCCACGTGGGAATTATACTGGCGCAACAAAGGCTACTATCCCACAATCAACGATGACAAACCGCTTTGGGCCATGCACCGAGCCGATGTAGAAACGGCTACCCAAGACGATTATATCATTTTAGGGTCTTCAAGAGCTTATTTTGATATTCAAATCAAAGAATTCGAAAAAGCCACCGGCAAAAAGCCCATCCAATTATCTTCAACAGGATCGTCGCCATTGCCTTCATTTCACGACATTGTAAACAATACTGCATTCAGCGGGACTGTTATCATGGGGGTCACGCCTGGCTTGTTATTTTCTAACACTTCCCCGGAAGCGTCCTCCTGGAAAAGAATTCAGTCGAAGATTGATTATTATCAAAAACGAACGTATGCACAGCGTATCAATTATGCGCTTTCGATTCCCTTGCAACAAAATTTGGTATTCATGTCCGGCGATGAAGAAGAATGGGCTGATGATATTGATTTAAAAGCATTGTTGAGGCAAGTTCAAATTGGTAACCGGACTCAAGCGCCAATGAAGCCCCCATTCTACAATTTTGGGGATGTGAATCTTGACCGAAATATGAGTATGACTAATCGCACGGCAACCGATACGGCTTTTGCAAACACAATTATCAAGGTTTGGGGTTTCTTTGGCAAAAGCGCACCGCCACCAAATAAAAAAGCAACCATGGCTTTTTTTATGGAAGATATCAAGAAATTTAAAGACCGCGGCGGAAACCTTATCCTCGTCAGATTTCCCTCCAGCGGCGGTGTCAGGGCAGGCGAAAATCAAGCATTCCCAAGATCTGAATTCTGGGACTATTTGGTCAATCAGACTCAAGTTAAAAGTTATCATTTTGAAGATTTTGACCAATTTAAAAATCTAAAATGCCCCGAATGGTCACATTTATCAAGTGACAATGCGGATTATTTCACGCGCGAATTGGTAAAAATCATGCAAGCCGACGGAGCTATTCTTAACCATAAAACCAACTAACCATGCTATTCAACTCCTTAAGTTTCTTCGTTTTTTTAGTTATTGTATTGGCTTTATACTACACACCCATTTTTAACTGGACTTTCAAAAAGAGAGTGTTGCTCTTCTCCAGTTACATTTTCTACAGCTTATGGAATCCGCCTTTGGTTATTTTATTGTGGATATCAACTGCCGTCGATTGGATAACCGGAAAAAAATTGGCTACGGAAGAGAATAAACGAAAGAGAAAAATGTGGTTGATGCTCAGCATGTTTGTCAATCTGGGTTTTCTCTTTTTTTTCAAATATGGTGATTTCTTGTTGGAAAATTTCACTTTATGCATGAATGCCCTTGGCATCAATTTTCAATCCAAACCAATGAATATCATCCTTCCGATGGGCATCTCGTTTTACACCTTCCAAACCATGTCATATACCATTGATATGTATCTAAAAAGAACCGAACGCGCCAAAACTTTTTTGGATTTTGCGCTCTACGTTACTTTCTTCCCCCAATTGGTGGCAGGGCCTATCGTGCGAGCCGGTGATTTGATTACGCAATTTTACGAAGAAAAAAGGGCTACTGTCAACCAATTTATTTGGGGTTTGTTTTTGTTGACCATCGGTTTGTTTCAAAAAGTGGTTTTGGCAGACACCCTGCTTTCAAACACGGCAGACACTGTTTTTGGTGCAGGCAAAAGTTTGAATCCTTTAGATGCCTGGACTGGTACACTCGCCTTTTCGGGGCAAATATTTTTCGATTTTGCAGGCTATTCAACCTGTGCCATCGGCATTTCCTTGATGTTGGGCATTGTTTTGATTGAAAATTTCAGGTATCCATACGCATCGCTGGGTTTTTCAGATTTGTGGAAACGCTGGCACATCTCCCTGTCGAGCTGGTTAAAAGATTACCTCTACATCCCGCTGGGTGGAAACCGAAAAGGGATTGTACGTATGTATGTTGCTTTGATGCTCACCATGTTGCTCGGCGGTTTGTGGCATGGTGCCGCTTGGAATTTTGTTGTTTGGGGTGGCTTGCATGGCACTTATTTGATTTTAGAAAGGTTGCAAAGAAATTATTTACCCTTTAAAATAACCCCTCAAAATGGAATCTTTCTGGCATTTCTCACTTTTAGCTGCGTGAATATTACTTGGGTGTTTTTTAGGGCACGTGAATTTTCTACGGCTTGGAGTATGCTAAAATCCATGTTGTTAATCCATACTGATGGTGAAAAATTATTGCAATCCTTCGACATCATCAAAGTATTGACCGTCGTTTCGCTCATGTTCATCTGTCATTGGATGATGCGGGGCACTTCGATGAAAACGGTATCGGAAAAAACTTCCCCTTGGGTATTGGGTACGGTCTGGGCCGTCTTGTTTTTCTCTATTGCCATCACACAAGGCAGTGGCGAACAATTTATTTATTTTCAATTTTAATACCAAAGTGATTTAAAAAAATAATATATTCAATATTTCAATAACTATTACTCTATGCTAAAACTCTTTAGAAAAATGGTATGGTCAGGCCGAGCGAAGTCGAGGCCTGCGTTTAACCTCTCGACTGTGCTTCATGAGACAAAATCAAAACAATGATAAAATTTTTTAGAAACATCCGCAAAAAACTCCTTGAGCAAGGTAAAACCATCAACTACTTTAAATACGCCATCGGTGAAATTGTATTGGTGGTCATCGGTATTTTGATTGCTCTACAAATCAATAATTGGAATGAACTGCGCAAAGCCAAAATTGTAGAAAATAATTTTTTTGAGGATGTGCTACAGGATTTAAAAAAGGATCAACAAAGGCTTTCATATTATAAATTATTTCATACAAAAAGAGCTGGGTATTTGGACACACTTTTAACCTATTTAAGAAATCCAAAAAAAACTATGGGTATCAACAAATTTCAGCAGTATGTCGAGCCTTTGTATTATTCGGCTAGTGCCACTAATTATTCCACCGCTTTTGAATCGGCAAAGGCGACGGGAACATTCAACGATATTGAAGCCAAAGACCTCATCAAGGAACTTTCACAATACTATAGTGATTTTGCCCAGATTCAAAATAATTTTACCTCCATTACCCGATATGTGGAAGATAAATTCGAGCCTATAATGTACAACTTCCCCGAGGGCAAAATGAATAAAGAGACTGGGAAACTGGTCATCAACGAAGAAAATGTACAGGGTTTTTACGATAAAATAGCTTCAATTAAGGACAGCCGAAATATTACAATTGACTATGAAATAATTTTGAGAACTCCAAGAATGGAAAACTATTTAATTGGAGATATGGGAAGGACATTTAATACCATTGGAAAAATACAATCCAGACAGGAGAAACTAAAAGCATTAATTCAAAAAATCAAACAACGTGATTAAACTATTTAGAAACATCCGCAAAAACCTTTTAAATGAAGGCAAAACATCCAAATACCTTATATACGCTATTGGCGAAATCCTGTTGGTGGCGATGTTTTTCTAATTTTATTAATGGGAGCATCATTTAGTTCAAAAAACGGTTTCGACTGTGCTCAACCTGACAAGGATTTTTAAAAATTTGACAAGAACTAATTGACCAACTTATTAATAATTGCCCAAGGTAACGGTGAACAATTCATCTATTTTCAGCCTGATTAATGAAAAATCTTGAATATCCAGCACAATATTGAATAAAAGGCCTATTCTAAAGAAATAAAAAAACATTATCTTTGATACATGCTTCGGCTTTTATCTCATTTATTACACTTTGAAATGAACCTGGCCATCGTCTCAATCGATGAGCGAATGCAAAACCACCGAAAAAAATAATATCCAGCAATATATGAAACCCATCACAACCATTTTCATCCTGCTGATTGTCTTTTCTTGCCGGCAAAACAAACCCGAAAAAGGCTATCTCGGTGTCGTAAACATCCATATCAGTGGGAAAGAATCTGCCCTGCCCTACTTTGAGAAAGGATTATTATTGCTGCATTCCTTTGAATATGAAGATGCGAGGGAAGCTTTTAAGGGCGCACAAGCAGAAGACCCAAATATGGCTATGGCTTATTGGGGCGAAGCCATGACCTACAACCACGGTTTGTGGGCAGAACAAGATTATGAAGATGCCGTTGCAGCATTGATACCACTCAAAGATATTGATCTCAAAAAACAAGCCACCGAATTGGAGCAAGATTTTATCAAATCCGTCCAAATTCTTTATCAACCCAACATGCCAAAACCGGAAAGGGATGTTGCCTACGCGGGCTTTATGGGAGATTTATCAAAAAAATACCCGGTAAACCATGAAGTGGCTGCCTTTTACGCGCTGTCTTTATTAGGTTCTGTTCCGGAAAGAGACTATGACGTGTATGGTAAAAGCGCCCTAATTGCAGAAAGTGTCCTGCAAGAAAATCCCAATCATCCGGGTGCGTTGCATTATCTCATACATTCCTATGATGACCCCAATCATGCTTCCCTTGCATTAAATGCCGCCAATGCCTATGCCAAAGTGGCTCCGGATGCCAGCCATGCGCTACACATGCCTTCACATATTTATCTGGCGATGGGTATGTGGGATGAGGTGATATCTTCCAACATCAATTCTTATCAGGCAAGTTTGAACCGCATGGAACGAAAAAAATTAGACAATGATGCCCGTGGATACCATTCCTTTCATCGGCTGGAATATGGGTATCTTCAAAAAGAAAATAAGGACGAAGCAAAGAAAATGGTGTTTCAAATGACGCAATACGCTTCCGAAAAACCATCAAAGAGAGGGCGCTCCCATTTGGTCTTTTTAAAAGGTACTTATCTGGTGGAAACGAACGATTGGGGCAATGAAATTGTCGATATTCCCATCAACATATCCGACCTAAATGTTTCCATACGTTCGCAATATCATTTTCTGGAAGGAATGAAAGCCTTCAAAAAAGGGGATATAAAACAATTAGATAGCGTGATTGACATCATGACAGTTGATTTTAAAAGAGAATCTTACGTTATTTCCAACGCAAATATCAAACTCTGTTCCTCCGTTACCCGCGATGAGGCCACCCAAACAGACTTGATTGAATCACAAATACGCCAAAAACAATTGCAGGCGCTGCGTGAAACTTTGTTGCAAAATAATATGTTGGCGGAAGAATATTTTTTAAAGTCCATTGCCCTTGATGAAAGCATCATTTACGCCTTCGGGCCTCCGTCTGTTCAAAAACCCACCCGTGAGCTTTATGCCGATTGGTTGCTCCATTTAAAAAGAAATGCGGATGCAACCGCACAATACACCTTAACATTAAATAAAAATCCAAAACGAATACTTGCCTTGCAAGGAATCGAAAAGGCAGTAGAATAAACCTTCAAAATCTATGAAAACCTATCAAATCCGATACATCTTTAACCATTTCCCTCTATTTCTATAAATCCATTTCCATGAATTCTATACTCAAATCTGCTTTTTTATTTTTACTAGCTCAGACCATCCTGTTTGCTCAAAAAAACCCGGACGAAATCTCTACCCGCGAAATGGATCGCGTCAATTGGATGGAATTTAAAGCATTTATTCCGTCAAAAATTAACACCGTGTTGTTGCCAACCGGTACGCTCGAGCCACATGGGGTAATCAACAACGGCGCTGACAACACCGCACCTACCGCCATGGCACACACCATCGCAAAACGCACCAATGCCATGATAGCCCCAACCCTACCCTACGGCATTACCGGTTCGATGGAAGCTTATCCGGGTGCGTTCCAGATTTCAGAAAAAGCTTATCGACCTTTTGTTAAAGAAATATTGGAAGGTTTGGCTAAAAACGGATTCAAGAATATCATCATCTTAAACGGGCACGGTGGTGGCCAAACGGCTATTTTGCAAACTGTGGCAGCCGAAGTTGCCATCGAACAAAATGTGCGGACTTTGGTCATCAACTGGTGGTCATTTGCTTCAGATGAAACCAAAGAAGTTTTTGGACAAGATGGTGGCCACGCCGGGCTCAACGAAACCGCTTTCATTCAAGCCGTTGATCCGACTTTGGTGCACCCCGAAAAATATTCAGACGAAATGACAACGCCATATCCTAAAACCGGAACTTGGGCTGCCGTGCCTTTTCCTTCTTCTATCGGGCTATATAAAGAAAGAGAAGGCTTTCCAAAATTCAATCAGGCCAAAGCAGATGAATACTACAAAAAAGTGACCGATAAAGTCGAGAATCTCATTCAGGAAATCATCAAAAAATGGGATTTGGCGGGGCTTTGACAAGCCTACCTTGAATCTTAAAATCAATATTTTAATGCAAAAACCGGCCTTAGCAAAATACTTTTTGCACGGCTGGTATTCGGTATATTTTATAATTAAAATGAGTGTAAATAGGATTAAAAAAACCACAATTAATCAACAAAATTCAAGTTGCCCAAATTTCTGATTTCAATATTTATATTAAAAAATCTTGTCTATAATTGAGTCTTTTTTATAGTTTATACTTTTTGATAGTATATTAATTTTAAGACACTTCACAATCACCTGCACATTTTATTCAAAATTATTTAAAACTACTGTAAGGATTATTAAGTAGGACGGTCTAATTGAAAGTTATGCGGAAAAAATACCAAAAAAAAGACATTCTGGAAAAAGGCATTTCGCTGATGTGCCGAGGAGGTTATCACCATACCGGCATCACGGAAATCCTCAAGGAATGTAGTATTCCAAAAGGTTCTTTTTACAACTTTTTTGAAAGCAAAGAGCAATTTACTCTTCAGGCTGTTGAACAATATACCGATAGCCTGCTTACTATTTTGAATTCTTTGAGAGAGGATTCTGCCCTGAATGGTTTTGAAAAAATAGAAAGCTACTTTGCCCAATTGGCGGAAAAACACAAACAAGACGGTTATAAAAATTCTTGTTTATTAGGAAACTTATCAACAGAAGTGTCTGCTGATAATAAAAATTTGGCAACCATTGTTTTTCGAGCCAAAAACCGGATTAAATCAGCACTTGCGGCGTTTGTTATGGAAGCCCAAGAAGCAAGTTTAATCGATAAAAATTTTGAAGCTTCGGCCTTGGCTGACTTTATTTTAGATGCTTTTTATGGCGTAGTCGCCCGAATGAAAGTTGTGCAGACTGATGAACCTTTACGCGATTTTTTTTCGCTACATCTCCGTTTTTTGTTGACTCAAAAGAAACTAAAATTTGAATATTAATTGTTTAATTTAAACCCAATATGTTATGAAAAATGTATTTAAAACAACCCTCCCAACCTTGGGACTCGATGCAGAAAATGAACAAGCCAAAGAATTGCTTACGGCTGCCAAAAAAGAAATGGGAATGATTCCAACCATGTATGGAAACATGGCCAACTTCCCCGATTTGTTGAGTACTTACCGTCATGGCTACGCTGCTCTCCGAAAAAACAGCACCTTTACTTCTGCGGAGCTTGAAGTTGTATTTCTTTCCATCAGTTTTGTCAACCAATGCGAATATTGTATGGCTGCCCATAGTTTCTTAGCTGATGTATCTTCCAAAGTACCCAAAGATGTGACCGATGCCCTTCGTGCCGGTTTTCCAATTGCTGACAAAAAGTTAAGTGCTTTGAGCGATTTTACCAAAACCATGGTCACCAAAAAAGGAAATCCAGCACCTGAAGATGTTGAGGGATTTTTAGCTGCAGGTTACAACGAAACACAAATTCTCGAGATTATTTTGGCTATATCCGTCAAAATCATCAGTAACTATTCTAACCACATTTTCCATACCGTGCCCGATGCTGCCTTCCAAAGCCGTGTGTGGACAGCACCCGAACAGACTGCTCAAATATCCTGAGTAATTTAATTTGTTATTTAGAAAAAAGACATCCCACAAGATGTCTTTTTTTTGTTAAATCAAAAACGCAGTTGTTTTAATTAAGAATGGAATCACACAACTATTTTATACATTTGACCATCCTGATGCTCATAGCAATGAAACCTTCATGACCCCATAAATTGATGACAAAGGAATCAGTCATTAAAGGGAATGAATAGCGGTTGGGAAATCAGAAGTCAAGAGATAGTAGTCAGACGTTTGAAGTTGTAAGATGGATGTATTACAAAGTTAATGTAGATTTATTCGCAAGCTTTTCAATATTCAATTTTTTCGGCTCTATGTTTTTTTGAGTGAGTAAGTTAAAAATAATATCTTTGAAAAACATTACTAAAACGGTTTGGATAATTTCACTCGTAAGCTTGTTTACGGACACCGCTAGCGAAATGTTGTATCCCATCCTGCCAATCTACCTGAAGACATTAGGGTTTTCCGTTCTACTCATCGGCCTATTAGAAGGTGTTGCCGAAGCCACCGCGGGGTTGAGTAAAGGCTATTTTGGCAAACGTTCGGATATGTCCGGCAGGCGCGTTCCTTTTGTACAATTAGGATACGCGTTTAGTGCCGTTTCAAAACCAATGATGGCATTATTTGTTTTCCCGATTTGGATATTTTTTGCACGAACCGTCGATCGTTTCGGAAAGGGAATCCGTACGGGAGCGCGAGATGCCTTGCTTTCAGACGAAGCGACACCACAAACCAAAGGAAAGATTTTCGGATTTCACCGTTCGATGGATACTTTAGGAGCCGTGATTGGACCTTGCTTAGCATTGCTCTACTTATATTATTTCCCGGAAGACTACAAAACCCTTTTTTTTATTGCATTTGTTCCCGGACTACTTGCCGTGCTTACCTCCTTCTATCTCAAAGAGAAACAAACAGCCAAGCACAAAACCCAAATAAAAACACCCTTCTTCTCCTTTCTAAACTATTGGAAAACTAGCCCTGCCGCATATAGAAAATTGGTCATCGGCCTGTTGATGTTTACGCTATTCAACAGTTCGGATGTTTTCCTATTGCTTCAAGCAAAACAAGCAGGGCTTAGCGATACAATGGTTATAGGAATTTATATATTCTACAATCTGGTCTATGCTTTATTTGCCTTTCCTCTCGGAATTTTAGCAGATAAAATTGGTCTAAAAATAATCTTCGTCTTCGGGCTTGCCCTGTTTGCCATCGTATATTTTGGTATGTCCATAAACACCCGCTTATACTTCTTTTTCGGACTCTTTTTTTTGTACGGAATCTATGCTGCTGCCACCGAGGGAATTTCAAAAGCTTGGATCTCCAACATAATCGACCCGAAAGACACCGCGACTGCCATTGGCAATTTCACCGGATTACAGAGTCTATGCAACATGATAGCCAGTTCACTGACAGGATTTATTTGGTTTTGGTTAGGAGCCAAAATTGCTTTTTTAATGATCGCATGCGTAACTCTACTCGTCATTGTTTACTTTATAATCCTTGAAAAACCGGTAAGGTTAAAGATTGTCAACTAAAAGCTGGCTTCCGTCAAGGCAAATGAAAGCAGAATTGGAAATCGCCTATCTTTATAAAATATCCGGATGTATCAAAAGCTTTGATTTTAAAATTCCAGGTCGATAAAAATGTTTTAGTTTTAAAAAATTGAATCTACATTTGATTATCTTTATAAACCTAACCAATGCCTTAACTCTTATGAAAACTACTTACAGACATCTATTGCTAATCTTGTTGGTTTTCCACTTCGGTTACAGCCAAGTACAAACAAACTTACAACTTACCGATCTTTTTGATTTGGAATACATTTCCGATCCTCAAATTTCACCAGATGGCAACCGGATTGTTTATGTTCGGAATTTCAAAGATATCATGGCAGACCGCGATTATTCTAACCTGTGGATAATCAATACGGATGGCTCACAAAACAGGCCTATTACACAGGGCAATCAACGGGATTACGCTCCTCGCTGGTCAAGTGATGGCAAAAGAATAGCTTTTCTTTCCAATGGGCAAGATGAAAAAACCAAGCTCTTTGTTTATTATTATGATACCCAAACAACCATCGCTTTAACCAACAGCTCCAACCCGCCAGGAGCTGTTTCATGGTCGGCAGATGGAACTCAATTAGCTTTTACACAGTTTGTCCCGACATCTAAAAAATCATTGCTGAATATACCGGCCAAACCGGAAGGTGCTCAGTGGAACGCCCCACCTGTCTATATTGATGAGGTGAATTATCGTGGTGACGGCCAAGGTTATCTCAAACCAGGTCATCAGCAGATTTTCACAATTGGTTTAGATGGAGGTACCGCCCGCCAGTGGACATTTACCGAGAATGACTACGGAAATCCGGTTTGGACTAAAGACGGAAACAGTCTTGTTTTTTCAGCCAATCTTCACGAAAATCACGATTTTGAAACACTCAATTCAGAAATCTATCAACTTCGTTTGTCCGATGGAAGTGTCAAAGCACTTACCAACCGTTTTGGGCCTGATAGCGACCCTGTTTTTTCACCCGATGGCCAACATATTGCCTTTACTGGTTTTGACGATAGTTTTCAGGGCTATCAAGTGACGAATCTCTATGTAATGAATGCAGATGGCAGCGGGGTAAAAAAACTGACTGTTTCCTTAGATAGGGACGTGTCCAATCCTCTATGGGAAACCAACGGCAAAGGCATTTATTTTCAATATGATGAAAAAGGAAGCAACAAGATTAGCCATGTAGCTCTCACCGGAAAAATCAGAACCATCACCGATGGATTGGGTGGACTTGATTTGGGAAGACCTTATAATTCAGGTACTTACACTGTTTCAAACAACAACCGGTTTGCCTACACCTTAGGCGGATCGGAACATCCGGCAGATTTAGCAGTGTGGGCAGAGGGCAAAACCAACCGGTTGACTCGGCTCAATGACGATTTGTTTTCCTACAGAAAATTAGGAAAAGTGGAAGAAGTTTGGTGGAAATCGTCTTTTGACGGCAAAGACATCCAAGGTTGGATTGTAACACCGCCGGATTTTAATCCCAATAAAAAATATCCGTTTATTTTGGAAATTCACGGAGGGCCCTTTGCTATGTACGGACCGGCTTTTGCTTATGAAATTCAAGAATATGCTGCCGCCAGTTATGTTGTTTTGTACAGCAACCCGAGAGGCAGTACAGGCTACGGTCAGGAATTTGGCAATTCAATTCACCACGATTATCCTAATCACGACTATGATGACCTGATGTCCGGTGTCGATGCTGTAATTAGCAAAGGCTACATTGATTCAAACAACTTGTTTGTAACCGGCGGTAGTGGTGGTGGTGTATTGACGGCTTGGATAGTCGGCAAAACCGACCGTTTTAAAGCTGCTGTAGTCGCCAAACCAGTTATCAATTGGTACAGTTTTGTACTGCATTCAGATGGTATCGGGTTTTTTAGCAAATATTGGTTTCCAGGCAAACCGTGGGAAACACCCGAAAATTACCTAAAACGCTCCCCTATCTCGCTGGTTGGAAATGTCAAAACACCAACCATGCTACTGACCGGAGAGCAAGATTTCCGAACACCTATCAGTGAGTCGGAGCAATACTACGCCGCTCTAAAACTTCAGGGTGTCGAAACCGCCATGGTCAGAATTCCAAATGCTTCACATGGCTTGGTAAACCGGCCGAGTATGTTGATGAGTAAAACGGCTTCCATATTAAGTTGGTTCGATTATTATAAAAATCGTAAATAGTCTTCCATTTAATATGCCATTGTGCAATAAGAAATGGGCTAAGATTCTTTCGTCTACCTTTCCTTCCGGTATCAAAAATACACTGTTGCGGGTATTTTTCAGGTTGTAATTAACCGTCCCTTAAAAACTGGTTAAAATACTGATGATTAATAATTTAAACTGATATTTTCTTGTTTAAATCTACAAGATTTCGTATTTTAATAACGCAAATCTTGCAATTTAAATTTATGTTAGCCAAGCCAAAAATAGAGAATCAATCCAGTTTTTTCTTCACTTTAGAAGATACTTTAACCAAAAACATCCTCTTTATATTTTATCTAACAGGATCAATTGGAAACTTTTTGATAAGGAATTTGGCTCTCTTTACTGTGAGAATAATGGTCGTCCCGCAAAGCCAATTCGATTAATGGTTGGGTTGTTGATTTTGAAGCATATTCGCAATATTTCGGACGAAAGTGTCGTAGAGCAATGGGCTGAAAATCTTTACTACCAATATTTTTGCGGACAGCAAGAATTTAGTTCTTCGGAACCTTGTGAAGCTTCCGAACTTGTTCATTTTCGCAAACGCATTGGAGAATCGGGAATAGAGTTGATTCTCAAAGAGAGCATCCGTATTAACGGAGATGACAGCAATGATGACCAAGTCAGTATTGACACCACGATCCAGAAAAAAAACATCTCTTTCCAAACAGATGCAAAGTTGCATAGAAAGATAATCAAAAAGTGTCTTGCAATTTCAAAGAAGCAGCTTTCAGTTCGCCAGACCTACACCAGAACGCTGAAAAAATTAGGCGTGGATCAGCGCTTCAGAAATCATCCAAGAAATAAATCAAAAGCAAAAAAAGCGGACAAAAAGGTTAAAACAATTTCCCGAAGATTGGTTCGTGAATTAGAGAGAAATATAGAACCTGACTCTATTTATCACACAGACATTGAATTATTTAAACAAGTTCTTGCTCAAAAACGAACAAGCAAAAACAAAATTTATTCTCTGCACGAACCTGTGACACAGTGCATCTCTAAAGGAAAAGAACACAAAAAATTTGAATTTGCAAATAAAGCATCTTTCGTTCGCACCCAAAATACAGGCGTGATTGTTGGAGCAATGGGTTTTAGAAATGAGTTTGATTGCCATACCTTAAAACCCGTATTGGAATAAACAGAAAGACTTGTTGGAAAAGTTCCAATAAAAGCCGCAGTTGACCGAGGTTATCGAGGACGAAAACAAATTGGAGAAACACAAATTCTGTTGCCAAAACCCTTTAATGACAAGACCCAAACAAAGAATCAGCAGAAAAAACTAAAAGAGCCGCAATAGAACCCGTAATCGGGCATCTTAAAACAGACCATCGACTAGGAAGAAACTTCTACCAAGGAATTGTGGGTGACAACATCAATATTAGCTTGCCGCAGCTGGATTTAGCTTCAAAAGAATGATGAATAAATGGAAATTATCTTATCGTCAATTTTTTCAAGAACTGTTTTCCTTACTTGAATTTGCGACATATAAAATATTTTGCCTAAAAAGAACTTTTTAAGGCTCGACTAAATATAATAAAATTCTTCCGCAACGCAACCTAAGAAGGCGAGATTTGCGTGCCATAAACCAATTTCATATTGTTAACGGAGATTCCAATTATTGTTTTGGTGAAGGCGGCACCGGAACTTATTGTGATGGAAAATTATATACCCGAAGTTTAAAATGCGGTAATGTGCGTAGGGTTTTTGAAAACTTTGTATTTCATGGCGTCACCGAGCAAAATCTTGTGTATTCACACCCGCATATCGGCACCAATAAACTGCCTAAAATTGTTGAAAATATTAGGAAAACGGTTTTGAAATATGGCGGTGAAATTCATTTTGAAATCAGCTGGTAGCCACCCTTTTTACGCGGACTGCATTCATTCCTTTCATGCCTCTTTCCAATTCAAAAGAAACGGCATCACCTTCTTTTAGGTCGTCAATCATGCCACTGGCGTGAACAAAGTATTTCTCCTGAGTTCCATTTTCTTTAATAAATCCGAAACCTTTGGAATCGTTGAAATAGTCTATTTTGCCTTTTCTAATCGGATCAACTTCTTCTTCCTTGGCTCTTTTGGGGATACCAATTTCGATGCTTTCAGCATCCACAATAATTTTTTTGGATGGATCCGGCGGTGTATCAGTTATTTGTCCATATTCATCTACATAGGCAATCATATTCTCAAAACCGCCTCCCTTTGCATTGGCCTTTCGGTCAATTTTTCGCAATTCTTTATCCTGACGCTTCTTGATGCGTAATTTTTCTTTTTCTTTTTTACCAAAACTTTGTTGGGATTTAGCCATGCTTATTTTATCGTTATTTTTAGTTTAAATCGCTGTTATTAAACGATTTATTATATGAGAATCGAAGTGAATCTTTTGAATCTGCCTTAATCCGTCCTGAACAAAGCCAAAAATGTACACCTTTGCAAAGGTATGAAAAAAAAAGGTGGATTACTGATGTTGAGAAAATAAAAAAGGCTGCTATTATCGGCAGCCTTTTTAGGGTTATTCGTTTATAAACTCGACCAAATTTTTGAGTGGGATGTTTACTTTTGCTTTCATTTTAAGCTTTTCAAGATCAATTTTGGCTTTTTCAAAACGGTTTTCAATAAGCTTGAGATAATCCAATTCGGCATTGGAAGGTTTGTCATAACTGCTTGCCAATTTGCTGTACAAGTCAGACATTTTTTCTCTCAATTGAGGCTCAGCCGAACCCACATAATTATCACCTGTTGTAACTACCAAAGTTTTCTTGAGGTTTTCAAACGACGTATATAGTTTCTTGCTAGTTTTTATCGCTTCCTGAACAGCATCCAATTCATAAACTAAATAAGCCAACCCTTGAGTCAAGTCATACATTTTCATGGTTGTATTGTATTTCAATTCTCTTTCGCTTTCTGTCAATCCGGCGTTTTTGTCATAAATCACTTCAAACACATGTTCGAAGGTGTCTTTTCCTTTCACGATAACAGCTTTGTATTTTCCTGCTTTTACGCGAGGCGAAGTAAAGCCACCGAAACTGAATGTTTTGCCTTTGGCTACTTTGGGTTGTTTGATGGTGAAATTCCAATTGACAATATTGATGCCTTTTGATTTCCCCGGATCGATAGTTGTTAATTTACGGCCTTCTAAATCTTGAATTTCCATGGTCATTTTGCCGAAAGTGTGTCGCTTCGGCAACAGATATTTAATTTGTGCAGAAGTGGAAGGATTGCTTCCGACAAATTCGGTTTCGCTGCCAAAACTATCTGAAAATCCGCTCTGGTCAACCATAACCTTGGGTTTGGATGTAAAAAAATGCAAAGTTTTAGATAAGGTTGCAGCTGATATCTCACGTAATGGAGAAATATCATCTATTATGATTACCCCACGGCCGTGTGTCGCCATGACCAAATCATTTGTTTTGGGATGTAAATCAATAAAATGAACAGCGACAGCTGGCATATTGTTGGTAAATTTGCTCCAGCTTTTGCCCCCGTCTAAGGTTATGTATAATCCAAATTCTGTCCCCAGAAAAAGCAAATCGGGATTGACAAAATCTTCTTGGATGTTTCTGGCAAAACCAGTCACTTCAGCTGTGATGATATTAGTCCATGATTTTCCAAAATCTGATGTTTTAAATACAACGGATTCAAGTCACCACGCGCATGCCCTTCAAAAACGGCATAAGCAGTAGCTTTATCATGCGAGCTGGCTTCAATGTGGTACGTCCAAGTGTTTTTGGGCAATCCGACTATATTGGCTACCGTATTTGTCCATGTTTTACCGCCGTCTGTTGTTACTTGTACGTTGCCATCATCCGTGCCAACCCAAATGATGTTTTCATCCAACGGAGATTCTGCAATCGTGAAGATGGTGGTGTGGTTTTCAGCTCCCGAATTGTCCATAGACAGCCCACCGGAGTTTTCTTGTTCTTGTTTTGTTTTGTCATTGGTTGTCAAATCGGGGGAAATAATTTCCCAAGTGTTGCCCATATCTTCCGATTTATGGAGAAATTGGCTTCCTATATAGATTCTATCATGTTTAAATTTACTGACAGTCATCGGTGCGTTCCAATTGAACCGCAACTTGGCATATCCTTCTAACGGTAGTGGCTGAATGGTTTTAACTAACTTGTTGTCAACATCATACCGCCAAACATTTTCGGCACCTTGCATTTCTGAGTAAATAATGTTTTTTGCCGGATGTTTTAAAACCCTGAATCCGTCACCATATCCGATAGAATTCCAATCTTTTGCATTGATTCCGCCTTCGGAAGCAGATGGCCCGTACCAAGAGCCATTGTCTTGCAAGCCACCGTAAATATTATAGGGTTCTGCATCGTCTAAACTAATTTGATAGAATTGAGACACCGGTAGGTTTTCTACAATCTCCATGGTCGTCCCGCCATTCCAAGAGCGATACACACCGCCGTCTGTGGCTGCATACAATCGGTCGGAGTCGTTGATGTCGAATGCGATGTCGTGAATATCGCTGTGCATATTCCCGAGATTTTTAAATGTTTTGCCACCGTCTCTCGAAATAGAACCACTCAGCCCGCCTTTGACAACCACCTCATGGTTTTTGGGGTCAACTACAATCCTGGAGAAGTAAAACGGGCGAACGGTGATTTCGAAATCATTGTTTAACTGTTTCCAATTTGCGCCGGCATCATCGCTTCGGTAAAGCCCTTTTCTGAGTTCTTCCTCTGCTTCGATGACCGTGTATAAAATGTTGGGGTTGGAAGGTGCAACAGCAATTCCCAATCTGCCCAACTTTCCGTTGGGAAAACCGTTGTGGATTTTAGCCCACGTTTTCCCGGAGTCTGTTGATTTGTATAAGGCACTTTGCTCACCACCCGACTCAAAAGACCAAGCCGTTCTTCTAAACTCCCACATGGAGGCATAGAGTACGTTCGGGTTTTTGGGGTCAATGGCTAAATCTGCACAACCGGTTTTGGTGTTGACATACAGTATTTTTGTCCAAGTCGCACCGGCATCAATTGACTTATAGACTCCTCTTTCTTCGCTGTCTGACCAAAGCGCGCCGAGTACGGCTACATAAATTTCGTTTGAGTTGTTGGGATTGATGATAATATTTGCAATGCGTTCCGATTTGTCAAAACCTAATTTTTTCCATGAATTGCCACCGTCTTTGGTTCTGTACAATCCGTCTCCGATGGAAACACTGTTCCTTGTCCATGTTTCACCGGTGCCTACATAAACCGTGTTGTCAGGATCATTCGGATCTATTGCAATCGCACCGATAGACTGTGCATATTTATCAAAAATAGGATTAAAAGTTGTACCTGCATCGTTAGACTTCCAAACACCTCCGCCGGCGGCTCCCGCATAAATGATACGGGGATTTTTGGGATGTGTTTCGAGGTCGTTTATTCTTCCGCTCATCAAGGCAGGCCCTATGTGTCTTCCACGTAGATCACCAAACAAATCTGTTGCATCAATGGTTTTGGCATCTTGAGCAAAAGAGGAAAAATTGCTTATAAAAAAAGTACAGGTTAATAGTATAAATACGTTTTTCATTTGATTGATAGTCTGTTTAGTAAGGTATGAGAGAGAAAAATTCCCGCTTATTAAATGGGGATTTAAAAAATGTATTATTTTTTAGGAAGAGTTGTTTCTTCCGGAAACTGAAACAGGGCGTTGTCCACCGACGGATTCAACTCTATCTTATCAATGGCCAAGGGTTGCCCTGCTTGGCCTTTAATCCCTTGAATCATTGTAAAGGGAAAATAAAAACCATCTACTTCCTGATAATCACTTAATTTGATCTCAGAAATTTGACCTTTCATTTGACCGGATTTGATTTCCGATTGAATGGCAATCGGCACATAGTTCTCGGTATCGAAAAAGTAGTAGGTGACGTTGTCTTCTTTCTTCCCGTCTATGGTAATCTGTTCTTTGGTAAGTTTAATTTTGTATGTTTCGGCACCATCAATGGTTTCTTTACCCACCAACTCAACAGTATATCCTTTTTCTTTGTAACCCAAAAATGAATCAGGGAAATCGTTTGAATCAAGCTTCAGGTTATCTGTTGATTCTTGGTCGCTTTTTTCGGCTTTTTGGGTCATGAAATTGGTGCTCCAAAGTGTTGTTCCGTCAAAAACACCTTGTTTGATTTCTTTTCCTTGAAAGGTAATGACAGTCATTTGCTTCCCTCCGGTTAACTGGATGATTTCCAAAGGAATTTCCATACCGCCTTGGTTTACTTTTGCACTCATCTTGATGCCTTTTAGGCTTTGCCATTTTTCCAATCCTCCGGTATTTTCAAAATAATTTGAAATAATATCACCGGCAGTCTGAGCAAAAGAATTTACTGAGAATAAAGAGATTAAAACAATTAATAGTGTTCTTAATGTTTTCATGTTATCAGTTTTTTGATTTTTAATTAGTAACTGTAAAAATAACTTTGTTACAAAAATCATCAAATAAAATTATTGCGCGCGCGTTTCAATCGTTCGATTTTTTGAAATCAATAAATCCCGGCAAAGCTTTTTCGGGCTGCTTTTTAAGATTGGTTTCTTTTTCCTTTTTATTCTCTTTAAATATTTTTCTCAACAGCTCTTTAAATGTATCAAAATCTACTTGGTATGAAACTCCAACGCCTTGGGTATAGCCTTCTTGCTCACCAATATATTGTATTTGATTTTGCCGGTTAAAAACTTGTGCACGCAGTGTGCCGTCCTCATTTAAAAGCAACTCTACTTGTACATCCCCAACAACTACAGATTGGGAAACACCTCCTGTGGGTACGCCTACTTTTCCGTTTATCAGTATCCTATCGTTTATTTGGGTTTGGAAAGTAACCCCCACCCTGCCCTGTGTTTGAAATTCGGGATTGCTGTCTGCCTGTACATAATCTAAACCTACGTTGAACTTGCTGTTGTCGTCTTGAAACAAATCGTTTACCAAGCTCGAGACAATTTCGGAACCTAAGTTTCCACTGATGATTTGTTGCCCGATAGCGTTGTTAACATTCATAAAAGCTCCGGTAGAAATGACTGAAATAGCTTGCCGGTTTCTCACTTCTTTGTCATCTAACTTAAATTGAAGTTCTGATTTTATCTGTGAATTGGCATTTGGAAATTCGATGTTAAAATCGAGATCCGGTTGTGTCAAAACCCCATTGAGATTGATATATACTTCGGTAGGTATCTTTCTCGATGCAACTTGAGATTCGAGCAATAAGGCCGGATTGGCTTCTGTCTTATAAACCGCTTTTATGTTGATTTGCGCGAGAAGCGGGTCTCCATCCCAAGTGATGGTTCCTCCTTGCTGAACCACAAATCTTTTGTTGATTAGCCTTTTGTATTTGAAATTGTAAATACCGCTGTAAGTAATAAAGTCACCCCACATATTGAATTTCCCGTTGGTGTCCAATTCAATCAACAAGTTACCCACACCTTTTCCTCTTAATGTACTTTGATTTTCCTTATCAACCATGATTTCTATTTCGGCATCTGGGGTAACATCTAAATCAAAATTAACAGACAACCCCTTTAATTCCTCAAAGGTATTTATAAGCCCATTTTTTCGTTTTTCATTTTCTTCAGGCGTGATAAACCGCATGAAAGAATTATCGCCGATGGATACTGCATCGCTGATGGGAATATAGAAGTTGGTTCCTTTTTCAGTTTTCGCATTGACATCTATGACCAAATCGTCAAACGGGCCAAGAATACTAGCACTTCCGCTGATAAAACCAGTTCCGTAATACAGCGATTCGAGTTCTTCTTTGGTGTCGAGCACTAAAAACCGATTGGTGTTAAGCTTTAAATCTATGCGCCAATCTGAATAGTTTAGATGTGAAATATTGCCACTCAACGTGGAGGCGGTTTTATATTTTGCATCGATTACTTTCCAATTGTCTATGATAAAACGATTTTTGTCTATCACAATTTTACCTTGGTTCGGAAAATCTAAATCTACATTTAAATAGGGAAAATTCATTCCCGATTTTTCTACCGTTAGCAATCCATTTATATCTGGGTTTTTCAGTTGGCCTGTCAACCGGGCATTGCCACTTACCTGCCCTCTGAGCCGGTCGAAAACCGTTTCACCCAAGGGAGACAAGACGGATATATCCAATTTTTTGAGATTGACATCCATATTTACAGTCGGGTTTTGCTCTGCATAATAAATTTTTCCCGAGGCGGCAAACGATTCAAATTTGTCGTTTTTCAGCGAAGCATCCACATCGAAATCAGTTAAATTATCATTAGCTAAAATATTGATTTTCAATGTTCCTAAGCTGTTTTTATTGACTTCAAAGCGATCAATCTTTAAATAAACAGTAGGAAAATACTCGTTGTCACTTTGCAACAACAAAACACTTCCGTTGACCAAACCATCCAACTTCAAACTGTCTATTTCGGGTGTAATTTTATTCAAATGAACGTCTTTAAACCCTACTTTAATGTCTTTATAACTCGTGTCGCGTGCCGAACCACTCAAGGATATTTCCTCTTTATTGTTCTTTAAAATAATTTGTTGTATCCGGATATTTTTATAATCTTCATTAAAAACAACATAGTTCAAATTGTTGTTCGCCTTGTTGATGTTCCAAGTATTTCCTTTGAAAGTGATGTTTGAGTTTTTAAATCCGACTACCGATTGATTGTTTTTGTTGATTGTGTGATATAAATTCAAATCAAAACGATCTTTGTAATCTTTGCCACCCGAAAACTCAGTCTTAAAAAACAGTGTATCCCGGGTATTGATGTTGACCAAATTAAAATCTTTGACAGCGTAGTTTTTGTTGTTTATTTTACTTGCTTGAAGATAGGCATTGTAAAGGGGGTTTTTGTTGTCAAATTGGAATTTTAACCCTTCCACTTGAAAATCATATACGTTTAACTGAGATGAATTAAAGGTGAATTTAAAATCGTTTTCATTCCCAATCAATTTTCCCTTAATGTAAGTGTCTTTCCCCAAAAATATGCCGGGGAAAAAAGCGTCAACAAGTTTGTTATACACGGCAAAATTGAAATCTACATATTGATTGGGATTTACTTTATTGGGTTTGTAATTGGTGTAGAAACTGCCCAAAGCGTTTTCAACCAAATTCGGCAGTTGACTGAGGTTGAATTTACCTGCAAGTTGACCTTCCACGATGTCTTTTGAATTGATTTTCAAGAAATGAATGTCTTTGTCAAAACTGGAATTAATCGAAAAATCTTTGAAATAATATTGATCTTTGACGTTGCCGTAAGTAGTGTTTCTAAAATGTATGCCGCCCTCAAAATCATCTATGTGTGTTCCCTGAAAATTGGCTGAAATATTTCCAGTAAAAACTGAAATTTTATCCCCTTCATACAAATGTGTGTCATACAGATTGGCAAATTCGACGTTGGCGTTGAAATTATATTTTTTATTCTCTTTCGAGAGGTCTGCCAAACCATCAAATGTAGCTCTGAAATTGACATCGTCAATTTTCATGTTTCCTTTAAAAACACTTTTATTGAATGTGCCGTTTAAATCGATTTTTTTAAAATCATAATTGTTGTAATTCAAAGCATTGACCATACCGAAAACATCAACAGAAAGTTCGTTTACTGTAAATCCGTGCCCGTCAAAAGTCAGATTCATCGTTGCTTGCCCAAGCTTTTGAAAGTCAATTAATCTACCTAAATTGAACTTATTGGAAGATAAAGCCCCGCTGTAAGTAGCCGTATGCAAATCATCAATCCCTATCATTTGAGCATCTAACAAAATTTCACCAAGAGCAGATTGCGTTTCAACATCAAAATCAAGGTCATTCCCAATCAAATTCACGGGCCCATACAAATATACCTGCCCTAATTTCTGTAAAGACTCAGGTAAATTTTTACCCAACAAATTGGGCAGCAAGGTTCTGAGTTCAAAATAGTTTGTAGAAAGCTCCTCAAAATTGCCATTCATTTCAAATATGCCTTCATCAAAAATGTGTTTAAATCCTATTTTTCCTTCAATACCCGAATTAAAATTACTTCTGAACTTGGTGTCATTCAATATGAAATCATTCAGCACGCCGGTGATATGCGTAGAAAGTTTTGCCCTGAAATTGTTGCCAAACTCGGGATAATACAGATTGATATCCTTCATCGAAATGTCCGAATCCACTATTTTAAAATCCCAACGGACAAGGTTGTTAAAATCTTTGAGCGTACCCGCTTGATAATGAAGCGAAAGATCGCCGGTCAAACTCGAATTTGCGGTCACCAACTCCATACCATCCAAGCGGATTTGATCTTTGAGATAGGAAAATGCAGCTTTCATGTTCTCTACGTGCAAGCCGTAAAAACCCTCAAAGGAAAGCTTATCTATGTTAGTTAAAACTTCCGACCCTTCGATGACGAAATCAGTCAATTTTGCATTCAATGATTTTAAATTGACCATCTCAGGGTTTTCCAAATTGTCATCATAAAATCGATAGACACCATTTTTCAGATTGACTGAACGCATGCTCATATAAAAAGGCTTATCGGAAGGTATGGCTGGCTCGGAATCTAACTTTTCTATAAAAACATCCAAATTGGAAAGCGAATTGTCTTTGTAAATCCGCATGTTAAAAACAAATTTTTCAAGAATAACTTTCCCAAAAAGAAACTCCCCGTGCATCAACCGAGCCGCGCTACGCAAAGAAGTGTTGAGCTTTTTGACATAAATCAGTGTGTCTTTTTGGTAGTCTTCTATATAAACTTCCTTGAGCACGATGGAACCCAAAAACGAGAGATCTACTTTTTCAATCTTGATGTTAGTTCCGTATTTATCGTTTACCGATGTTGTAACCTTCTTAGCTATATAAGTTTGAACCGCAGGAATAGAAAGCACTATGCTACTAATAATCATTAACAGCAGCAGGCCAATCAGCATGCGGAGCAATATTTTTTTAAATTTTTTGATAGCTGTTAATGTTCTATTTTTGTAATCACAAAAGTAACAAATTTTATACCCTTTTGATGGGAAAGCCTGTTTACATTCTCGCCCTCGAATCTTCGTGCGATGACACCGCAGCGGCCGTGCTCAAAAACAGTACCATCCTATCTAACGTAATTGCCGGGCAAAAAGTACACGAAGCCTTTGGTGGCGTGGTTCCGGAGCTGGCTTCAAGGGCACATCAACAAAACATAGTCCCTGTTGTTCAACAAGCTTTGAGCAAGGCTTGCATCTCCTTAGAAAACCTGAACGCAATCGCTTTTACCAAAGGCCCCGGGCTATTAGGCTCTTTGTTGGTCGGGATGTCTTTCGCAAAATCTCTTTCCATGGCACTCAATATCCCGCTGATTGAAGTCAACCACTTGCAAGCGCATATTTTAGCTCATTTTATTGACGATGAAACCAAAACAAAGCCGGATTTTCCATTTTTAGCACTGACAGTATCCGGCGGTCACACGCAAATCGTCCGGGTAGATGATTTTTTTGATATGACCGTAATCGGTGAAACCACCGATGATGCCGTGGGTGAAGCTTTTGATAAAACTGCTAAATTATTGAATCTGCCCTACCCCGGCGGTCCTATGATAGATCAATTGGCACAAAGCGGAAATCCGCTCGCGTATAGATTCACCAAGCCCAAAATGGAAGGTTACAACTTCAGTTTTAGTGGCATCAAAACCGGAATCATGAATTTTCTGAACAATCAAAAAGTAAGCAATCCAAAGTTTATACAAGAAAACATCTCCGATATTTGTGCATCCGTTCAACACACGCTCGTTGATATTTTATTGGAAAAACTTACGTTGGCCATCCAAGAAACCGGCATCAAAAATGTAGCCATCGGCGGTGGCGTTTCAGCCAATTCCGAACTGCGAAAAAGAATCGGTGGGCTTGAACACGCCTTGGACTGCAAAACATTTATCCCAAAGTTTGAATACACCACCGACAACGCTGCCATGATTGGGATTGTCGGGTATCACAAATATTTAAATTGCGATTTTACAGACGAATTTACCACGTCTAAATCCCGATATACCTTTTGATATGCAGCTTTTCTACCAACCTGATATTGTCCAAGATGCCGCGCACATTGTTTTCAACTCCGAAGAAAGTAGGCATTTGGTCAAAGTGCTGCGTAAAAAACCGGGTGATGCCATTTGGGTAACCGACGGAAAAGGAAGTTTGTTCACTTGTGAAGTTGAACTCATAAGCAGCAAAAATGTAAGCGCAAAAGTGCTTAAACAGAGCATAAAAAATCCGGAAAAGTACCAACTACATCTCGCTATTGCCCCCACCAAATCAACCGACCGATTGGAATGGTTTTTGGAAAAAGCTACTGAAATAGGCATTCATCGCATCACACCCATCATCTGTGATCATTCTGAGCGGACAGTACTCAAAACCGAGCGGCTGGAAAAGATTGTCGAAGCTGCCATGAAACAATCTTTGCGCTGTTTTCTTCCAAAAATAGACAAACCGATTCCTTTTAAAGAATTTATTGCAGAAAATACATCAGCCGACAAGTTTGTGGCTCACTGTGTCGATTCCAAAAAAAAGTTGCTCAAAAACCTGCTTTCCCCCCATCGAGATGTCCTTATCCTAATCGGTCCGGAAGGTGATTTTTCAAAAAAGGAAATCGATTTGGCTTTGACTTTAGGTTTTGAACCGGCCAGTCTGGGCGAAAAACGGCTGCGTACGGAAACTGCTGCCTTGGTGGCTTGCCATACAGTTGTTCTAATCAATCAATAACGTGTTTGAACGGTTGATTTAAGCTTTCTAAGCACAAAACGGGGGATTTGAACAAATATCAATCGATAAGGTTTGCTGTTTTTAATCCAAGCTGTCAAAGCCTCTTTTTCAAAATAATAGGTGAATACACAAATACCCAAAATAAACACAAGGACTGAAAAAATGGTTTCAAAAGGATCTAATGCATGTTTGTAGGCCCTTACAATTCCCCAGCCAATCCAACTGCCGTACAGTACAATAAAATGAAGAATATAAATGGTTAAGGTTTTCTTACCCAAAACCTCGATGACATGGTGTTCTAAATATTTTCTAATCAGTATAAAAACCGAAAAAAACATCAGCACATCGCCAAAACGCATGAAGAGATAATTGTTTTGACTGATTCTTAAAAAAAGGTTTATCCCAGTCCAACCGGAAAGTAACTCAAAAAGGGGTGAGGATACAAAAATGAGAAATAACCCCATAGGAGCTAAAATCAAAACTGCTTTGTTCAAAAAGTTTTTGGTTTCTTTATACCGGTAAAACAAAATACCTAAAAAACTTCCTAAGGTTGCATAACCTATCCACGGGATAAGAGTAAAAACGGATCCGTAGTAGTTGGTAAAATAATTGGCTGCAAATCTTGGGATAAATTCGACGGGGTATTTTTCATAAAGCGGATTCAGCGCAAAAACAACAATTCCGGTTGCCAACATGACAATAGGCAAACCAGTTTTATAATGTTTTCCGGCTACTACATAAATTGTAATTATGTATAGCAACGAAAAACCGATGCAGTGCAAAACATCTACCGCGATTGAACTGTTGGTGATTTCCCCTTTAAACAACATCCATACATTCAACCGGAGCAAATATCCCCACATGATGATGTATAATGCCCTGCGGATTCCTTTTTTAACCCTCGGGTTTGCCCATCCATATTGCGGGTTCCGTATCAGTAAATATGTAAATATAAATCCCGAAACCGTGAAAAAAACCGGAGCTGTGACTCCCCTAAAATATTTCCAAGTCGCATAAACAGGGTTGTTATCATCTCTAAAAGCATCCGCCAACATCTCATAAACAAAATGCCCCTGGAGCATCATCAGGATGGCAAACGTGCGCATGGCATCTATAAAATGTAACCGATTGGAAGGCATAGAAAATCAACTGAAAACTCCCGCAAAGATATAATTAAATCCAAAAGGTATCGGCTCGAAAAAAATTTTAAAAAATCCGGTAGATTCAACTTATTCAATCCGATTTATTAAGATGTAACCTTTTGTTTTTCAGTTTTTTCAAAATCTACAACGAGCTGATTCCGGATTATATCTTCAAAAGTTTCGCGTTTGCTGATAAGTAACCCTTTCCCTTTGTGCCACAGCACTTCTGCCGGTTTGAAGCGGGAATTGTAATTGGATGACATGGAAAAACAATAAGCTCCGGCATTGTAAAAACAGAGAATATCACCTTCGTTGATTTCGTTGATGCGACGGTTGCTCGCGAACGTATCGGTCTCGCAAATATAGCCGACTACCGAGTAAAACCGCTCGCGGCCTTTGGGGTTTGAAATGTTTTCGATGCGGTGTTGTGCATTGTAAAACATCGGTCGTATCAAGTGATTAAAACCCGAATCGACTCCGGCAAAAACCGTAGAAGTCGTTTGTTTGACTACATTCACTTTGACCAAAAAATAACCGGCTTGGCTCACCAAAAATTTTCCCGGCTCAAAAGCCAAGGTGAGTTCGCGGCCGTATTCTTTACAAAATTCGTTGAATCGCTGCGTCAGTTTTTGACCCAATTCTTCCACATTTGTTTCGATATCCCCTTCTTTGTAAGGAACTTTAAATCCGCTTCCAAAGTCAATAAATTCAAGGTCTTTGAAATGTTTGGCTGTTTCAAACAAAATTTCTGACGCATACAAAAATACCTCGATATCCAAAATATCTGAACCCGTGTGCATGTGAATCCCGTTGACATGCATTTTGGTGTTTTCAATGATGCGCAACAAATGAGGCATTTGATGAATGGATATCCCAAATTTAGAATCAATGTGGCCTACTGAAATTTTCGAATTGCCACCGGCCATGACATGTGGATTGATGCGGATACAAACCGGTACTTTCGGATGCCGTGTTCCGAATTGCTCTAAAATAGAAAGATTATCGATGTTGATTTGCGCGCCGAGTTGGGCAACTTGCTCGATTTCTTCCAAAGAAACTCCGTTGGGCGTGAAGATAATTTTGTCGGGACTAAATCCTATTTTCAGTCCTAATTGGACTTCTTGCAGGGAAACCGTATCCAAACCCGACCCGAGCTGTTTGAAAAGCTTGAGGATTGATAGATTTGACAAAGCTTTCACGGCATAATTAATCCGAAGACTGTTGACATTTTTAAAGGCATTGGTCAATCGTTGGTATTGTGATGTAATTTTTTCACTGTCGTAAACGTATAAAGGGCTTTCAAATTCCTCAACCAAGGCTAACAAATCTTTCTGTTTCATAACTTAAATAAAATTTTTCAAAAGTAAAGCTATTCTGCTTTGATTTAAAATAAACCAAGACAATTAAATAAAAAATAACTAATTGTTAAATTTTAAACAGGTATTTCATGGCTTAAACAGTGTAATGTGCCCAATCCCCAAACCAAATCGAGTGCGTGGATTCCGATAATTTCGCGTCCGGGAAAAATGGTTTGAAAAATAAGATAGATTCGTTTATCGTTTTCATCATTAAAAGTCGGAAAAAGGATAGCATTATTAACTATTAAGAAGTTAGCGTAACTGGCAGGTAACCTCATGCCTTCAAAATAAACCGGCTTGGGCATTGGGATTTTGATCACATTCAATGAATTTCCATTTTCCAAACGTGCGCTATTTAAAATGTTCAGATTTTCATTTAAAATAAGGTGGTTTGGGTCAGTCGTGTCAGGCTCTACACAAGCAACTACGGTATTTTGGTTGACAAATCTACAAATGTCGTCCACGTGCCCATGTGTATCATCGCCAACGATTCCTTTATGTAGCCAAATCACATTAGAAACACCAAAATATTCTTTGAAAACAGCTTGGTAATCTTCTTTAGAAAAATGTTTATTTCTAGCCTGAATCTTTGAATCTAACAGACATTCCTCCGTAGTGATTAGTGTGCCTCTTCCATTTACATCTATCGCGCCACCTTCCAACACTACAGGCCGAGAACGATGATAAACCTCTGTAAGTGGGATTTTTAAAACTTCGGATATTTTATCTGGAACGAGTTGATCTTTTTTGAAATTAGCATACTTTGCCCACGCATTAAACTTGAATTTTAAGGCTTCGGAAGTACCGTCTTTCTTTTTGACAACAATCGGGCCCGAATCTCTCATCCAACTGCGATTGGTCTCTAAAAAGACAAATTGAATGTTTGCATAACCGACATGATGCCGATCGAGCAGGTTTTTGAGGGTAATCAGGTGATTGGCATCTTTAACCAACAGGATAACCTTTTCAAAACGGACTACTTTTTTGATAAAATCGATTAATGCCCATTTAGCAGCATCAAATTTTCCAGGCCAATCCTTGCCATTGTGAGGGAAACTCAATAAAATTGAATGGTGTTGCTCCCATTCGGCGGGAAGTATTCTTTGGGGTATTTTCATGGCTAATCGATGGCGCGTTTGACAATATCTTGGTAAGCATCGATACGGCGATCTCTGAAAAAGGGCCAATTTTGACGGACATCTTCCATCAATTCTCGATCGATTTCTG
This sequence comes from Flavobacteriales bacterium CG_4_9_14_3_um_filter_40_17, assembly GCA_002790195.1. Classification (GTDB taxonomy): domain Bacteria; phylum Bacteroidota; class Bacteroidia; order Flavobacteriales; family Flavobacteriaceae; genus UM-FILTER-40-17. The sequence continues at coordinate 4,982 of PFUR01000082.1, read as the reverse complement.
CTATTAAAATTTCTTCTTTATCTTGAGAAGCCTGCGCAAGAAATTCACCCTGAGGCCCTACAATAAAAGATGAACCCCAAAATTCGATGCCGTCACTATCTTTCAATGGTTTTTCCAAACCAATCCGATTGGCGGTGGCAACATAGATGCCGTTGGCAACTGCATGCCCTCTCATCACGGTTGTCCACGCTTCGCGCTGGTTGTGGCCGTATTGTGCTTTTTCTTTGGGATGCCATCCAATGGCGGTCGGATAAAACAATATTTCAGCTCCCTGCAAAGCCGTAAGCCTGGCTCCTTCCGGATACCACTGATCCCAACAGATTAGCGTACCGACTTTGCCATATTTCGTTTCAAAAGCCTTGAAACCAATATCGCCGGGTGTGAAATAATACTTTTCAAAGAAATAAGGATCGTCCGGTATGTGCATTTTTCGGTACAAACCAGCTTGTGTGCCGTCAGCGTTGATGATGTAGGCACTATTGTGATAGATACCTGAAGCTCTTTTTTCAAAAAACGGAACGACTATGACTATTTTCATTTTTTTTGCCAAAGCACTGAAAGCAACGAATGATATTCCGCCCAAAGGCTCAGCATATTTAAAATTTTCGGTGGTCTCGCTTTGACAGAAATAGTGTGAACTGTACAGTTCCGGCAAACAAACCACTTCTGCTCCTTTTCTTGCTGCGGCCTCTACCCACTCCAAGCATTTTGAAAGATTGTTTTCGGGTGTGTTGTTTAAAGACAATTGAACAACCGCGATGGTAAATTTTTTAGATTTCATCATCCCTGTATTTAGTCAACCAAAACCCAATCACCATGATCGATGAGCGGTTCGGCCTGCTTGAATTTAACCGTTTTGTTTTCACCTGATTTCACATTTTTAATCGTCACCCTGTCATTCCGGCCGATTTTCGGCCTTTCGCGTGTGATGGTTTCCGTGACTTGGCGTTGTTGGGTTTGCTGACCGTTTTCACGTGCGATGGCAGCTCTTTCAGCCATGTTGAGTACTTCCTCTTTGGTCACATTGACCTTTGGCTGTTGCCGTTGCACGCGGGCTTCTGAAATTGCCTGCGGATTTTGTGTTGGCAACTCACCTTTAAACAAGAACGAAATAACGTCTTTATTTATTTGGTCGATGGTCGATTTGAAGAGTTCAAAAGCTTCAAATTTATAGATCAACAAAGGGTCTTTTTGTTCGTGAACAGCCAATTGAACAGACTGCTTGAGTTCATCCATTTTTCGCAAATGCGTTTTCCATGCATCATCTATGATTGCCAAAGTGATGTTTTTTTCAAAATCACCGACAAGTTGTTTTCCTTTGGTTTCATAAGCCTTTTTCAGGTCTGTAACTACCTGGAGCGTCTTAAAACCGTCTGTAAAAGGCACCACAATCCTTTCGAAACGCTGGCTGTTGTTTTCATATACATTTTTGATGACTTCAAAAGCCACAGCTGCTGTTCGATCTATTTTCTTGGTGTAATGTTCAGAAGCTGCCTTGTAAACTTTGCCTGCAAGTTCCATTTGACTCAGCGAAGAAAACTCGTCTTCGGTCACGGGAGAGTCAACTGAAAAATATTTGACTATTTCGTATTCGAAATTCTTAAAATCACTTGCCAATTTGTTTCGTTCCGCGATTTGCTCGCCGGTGTCATATATCATGTTGGCAATATCTAGTGCCAATCGGTCGCCGAACAAGGCGTGATACCTACGTTTGTAAACCACCTCGCGTTGAGCGTTCATCACATCGTCATATTCGAGCAATCTCTTTCGAATGCCAAAGTTGTTTTCTTCCACTTTTTTCTGGGCGCGTTCGATGGATTTGGAAATCATACTGTGTTGGATGACTTCCCCTTCCTTCAATCCCATTCTGTCCATCAGTTTAGCAATTCGTTCACTGCCAAACAAACGCATCAAATTGTCTTCAAGCGACACATAAAACTGAGAACTTCCCGGGTCGCCCTGACGGCCGGAACGTCCTCTGAGTTGCCTGTCCACCCGTCGTGAATCGTGCCGTTCTGTACCGACGATTGCCAAACCTCCCGCGGCTTTCACTTCTTCCGAAAGTTTAATGTCTGTTCCTCTACCCGCCATGTTGGTGGCAATGGTGACGACTCCTTTATTTCCCGCTTCGGCGACAATTTCCGCTTCTTTCTTGTGCAATTTTGCGTTCAACACATTGTGGTTGATGTTTCTGAGTTTCAACATCCTGCTGAGCAATTCGGATACCTCTACGGAAGTCGTACCTATCAAAATAGGCCTGCCTGCGCTTGACAATCCAACGACATCATCAATAACTGCATTGTATTTCTCCCGTTTGGTTTTGAAAACCAAATCGTCTTTGTCTTTTCTGGTAACAGGCCTGTTGGTTGGAATCTCCATCACATCCAACTTGTAAATTTCCCAAAACTCACCTGCTTCCGTGATGGCTGTACCGGTCATCCCGGACAGTTTGCTGTACATCCTGAAATAGTTTTGCAAAGTAACGGTTGCAAAGGTTTGGGTTGCGGCTTCAATTTTCACATTTTCTTTAGCCTCGATAGCTTGGTGTAAACCATCGCTGTAACGGCGACCATCCATGATGCGCCCGGTTTGCTCATCTACGATTAAAACTTTGTTGTCGATAACCACGTATTCGACATCATTTTCGAAAAGTGTATAGGCTTTAAACAGTTGATTGAGCGTATGAATCCGTTCACTTTTGATGTTGAAATCCCGAAACAAAGAATCCTTCAATTTTGCTTTTTCTTCTGTTGAAATTTCTTGTTCGTCAATTTTAGCTATTTCTAAACCTATTTCAGGAAGTACAAAAAAGTTTTTATCTGTATCACCCGAAAGAAATTCGATTCCTTTATCGGATAATTCAACCTGGTTGTTTTTTTCATCAATGACAAAATACAATTCTTCATCCACCAACGGCATTTCCCGATTGTTGTCTTGCATATAGTGGTTTTCGGTTTTCTGCAACAATTGTTTGACACCTTCTTCGCTCAGAAACTTAATCAAAGCTTTGTTTTTGGGCAAACCGCGATAGACACGCAAAAGTAAAAATCCACCTTGTTTGGTGTCGCCTTCTTTGATGAGTTTTTTGGCTTCAGCCAGCACGCTTGTCAAATACTGACGTTGCAGGTTGACCAAGTTGGAAACTTTCGGTTTGAGTTGGTTAAACTCGTGCCTGTCTCCTTCCGGTACGGGGCCGGAAATAATCAGCGGGGTACGCGCATCGTCAACCAAAACAGAATCAACCTCATCGACAATAGCAAAGTTGTGTTCGCGCTGAACTAAATCTTCGGGCGTATGTGCCATGTTGTCGCGCAGATAGTCAAAACCGAATTCGTTGTTGGTGCCATAAGTTATATCGGCTTCGTAGGCTCTTCTTCTTTCTTTTGAATTGGGTTGATAATTGTCGATACAATCTACTTTGAGCCCGTGAAATTCAAAAAGCGGTGCCATCCACGCACTGTCCCGTCGAGCCAAATAGTCATTGACTGTAACCAAATGAACCCCTTTCCCGGGCAAGGCGTTGAGATACATGGCGAGCGTGGCAACCAAGGTTTTACCTTCACCTGTTTGCATCTCGGCAATTTTGCCCTGATGTAGGGCAATACCACCTATCAACTGCACATCGTAGTGAACCATGTCCCAAGTGATAGGCTTTCCGGCGGCATCCCAAGAATTTTGCCAAACAGCGTATTCGTTTTCAAGAGAAACATAGGATTTAGTGCCCGAAAATTCACGGTCATATTCGTTAGCTTTTACCCGTATCGTTGGGTTGTCTTTAAACCTTCTAGCGGTCTCACGCATGACAGCAAAAGCTTCGGGCAAAATATCATCTAAGACCTTTTGGATGATACCTTTTATCTCCTCGTTTAGCGAATCTATTTTTTGATAGATTTCTTCTTTGGCATCGATATCGGTAATTTGATCTGCTTCCGTTTTGAGGGTTTTTATTTCTTGTTCTTTTGCAGCAACTTCAGATTTTATTTTTTGTTTAAATGCTTCTGTTTTTTGCCTAAGCTCGTCGTGATTGAGTTTGGTAATTTCTATTTCGAACTTTTTAATGGCATCAACTAAAGGTTGAATCTGCTTTAAATCTTTCGCAACTTTATCCCCTACAAAAACTTTTATGATGGAATTTAATAAACTCATGTTGTTCTGTTAATTTTAGTGCCCAAAATTAAACAAAAAAAAAGCCTCCAACGAGACTTTTTAGATTGTTTTAGAGATTATTTATTAATATTCGTCTTCGTTCCAAAGGTAATCTTCGTCCGTTGGGTAATCCGGCCAAATTTCTTCTATAGATTCATATACTTCACCTTCATCTTCAATGGCTTGTAAATTTTCGACAACTTCGAGCGGCGCACCGGCACGTATGGCATAATCGATTAACTCATCTTTGGTGGCAGGCCAAGGCGCATCACTCAGATAAGACGCAAGTTCTAATGTCCAATACATAAAATAGCTATTATAATTTTTTTGCAAAAATAATTTTTTAATTGACTTGAGCAAGTGGTTTGGGGATAAATATTTATATAAAATGTAATTTATTCATTTTAAACAGTAAACGCGTTTACCTTTTGGTTGTTTTTAGAGTGAAATAAAAACATATTTGATAAATTTGTGAATGCAAAATTTATTATACATCATTTTGTTTTTTTATTCCTGATGGCAATCGGATATATTGCTGCTTTAGTTTTTAGGTTCGTTGTGTTGATTCCCGCAAGAATCCGTAAAAAGGTAAGCGCAGTGGCTGAAAAAGCCGTCTCTAAAGTTGCGGATGAATTGCCTGAAAGAAAGGTTTACAACACCTAAATAAAAATTGTGGAAATTGATGTATCATAAAAAGAATGATTATACCGCCTCTTGTTTTTAACAACATTCTTTGATTAACCCTTCAACTAATTGCTAAAAACCAATCTATAAATGGCATGGAATAGGTTTGCTCAATAAAAAGTAAAAATGAGAACAATTATTCTTTTTTTGCT
>PFUR01000020.1 GCA_002790195.1 Flavobacteriales bacterium CG_4_9_14_3_um_filter_40_17 | reverse complement strand
ATTCAACGAAATGTCCCGAACTTGGACGGAAATGGGGCACGAAGTAACGGTCTTGGCCGGAATGTTCAATCCCATCGGTCAAAAAAAATACCCCGAATACCAAGGCAAATACTACAAACACAAACAGCAAGGCAAAGTAAAAGTGTTGCGTTGCCACGTGTCTGAAAGCTACAACAAAAGTTTCCTCGGCCGCTTTTGGGGCTATCTGTCTTTTATGTTTTCGAGCCTCTACGGCGGTCTGTTCAAACTCAAAGGCAAGCACGATCTGATTTTGGTCACTTCGCCGCCCTTGTTTGTCGGGGTTTCGGCCTATTTACTCGCTCGTTTCAAGCACATACCGTTCGTCTTCGAAATCCGCGATCTGTGGCCCGAATCGGCTATCGATACCGGGGTAGTCACCAACAAATGGGTTATCAAAATGGCGTATGCTTTTGAAGCATTCATTTACAAAAAAGCCCGGCTTATCAATGTCCTCACGCCAGCTTTCAGGAATAAACTCATTCAGGACAAAGGCGTACCTGCCGAAAAAATCATCTTTATTCCCAATGCTGCTGATTTTTCTATATTAGAAAAACTACCTGAGAATTTTGATGCGGCAGCCTTTAAAAAATCACTCGGTTTGGAAGGGAAATTTGTCATCACTTATGTGGGTGCGCACGGCGTGGCCAACCACCTTATCCAACTCCTTGATGCCGCCGAATTGCTTCGCGACACCAAGGTCGTTTTCCAACTCATCGGCAGCGGTATGCAAAAGGAAATGTTGGTAGCTGAAGCCCAAAAACGCCAACTCGATAACGTGGTTTTTCGTCCGCCGGTTGCCAAAGAAGATGTGTTTAAATACATATTGGCATCAGACATGGGTACGTCTGTACTCAAAAGAGTGGACACTTTCAAGACCATTTATTCCAACAAAACCTTCGATTATATGTCATGTAAAATGCCTATTCTCTTGCTGATAGACGGCGTTTCGCGCCAGTTAGTGGAAGAGGCAGGTTGCGGCATCTACGCCGAACCCGAAAACGCAATAGACATTGCCGAAAAAATCCGCCATTGCCTGCTCATTCAAGGCCAATTGCCGCAAATGGGTCGAAGCGGCTACGATTTTGCCCGCCTGCATTTCGACCGGGAAGTGCTCGCCAAACAATACGCTGCATCTTTGGAAAAGTTGTTGATGATATGATTATCTAATGATATGATGGTTTTGAAGATATAATGATGTGATAATTTGATTATAAAGATTCTATCAAAACAACTAAACACTAAAAACTAAGCACTCAAAACTGACCGAATAACCCTATTGCCTTTTGGCTAATGACTAATGGCTATTGACACATACTCTCTGAACTAATCAACAACCACATCAGAATAAAATCCAAAAAAGTACATATATTTACGGAATGAAATCCAAAAAAGTTTGTTTTAAATGATTGCTCGTCACTTAGAAACGGTTTTAACTCAAAAGCTTTTTCAAAGTAAGGCTATCATAATTATGGGCCAAGGCAAGTTGGAAAAACAACCTTGTCAAGGAAATTATTCCCAAAAAATGACAACACCCTTTGGCTGAATGGAGATGAGTTGGACATTCAAAATTTGTTTGAAACCATTTCGGCAGATCGATTTAAAGCCATCATCGGTAATAAGACCATTGTAATCATAGACGAAGCCCAACGCATACATGATATAGGTTTGCGGCTAAAACTTATCAAAGACAGTTTGCCGGACATCCAACTCATAGCCACCGGCAGCTCTTCATTTGAACTTGCCAACCGTGTAAATGAACCGCTAACCGGAAGAAAATGGGAATACCTCATGTATCCGCTTTCGTTTTCAGAGATGGTAAAACATCATGGACTTCTCGAAGAAAAAAGATTGATGCCACACCGTTTGCTTTATGGTTATTATCCGGAAGTAGTAAACCAACAAGGAAATGAAAAAGAAGTATTAAAACAGTTGTCAGACAGCTATTTATACAAAGATGTACGCATGCTTGATGCCGTAAAAAAGCCTGAGAAAATTGTAAAATTGCTTCAGGCACTTGCCTTGCAATTGGGTTCGCAAGTATCTTATAATGAATTGGGCAATTTGTGTGGTTTGGACTCAAAAACGGTTGAAAAGTACATTCAGTTATTAGAAAAAACTTTTGTAGTTTTTAAATTGAGTTCATTCAGCAGAAATGTTAGAAATGAGCTTAAAAACAGTAAAAAAATATATTTCTATGACAATGGCATCCGAAATGCGTTGATTGCCAATTTTAATCAGGTTGAAAACAGAACAGATGCAGGTGCTTTGTGGGAGAATTTTCTGGTGTCCGAACGGATTAAACACCTTGCCTACAACCAAAAGTGGGTAAATAACTGGTTTTGGAGAACCAAAGACCAAAAAGAGTTAGATTATATAGAAGAAGCAGACGGACAAATCAATGCCTACGAGTTTAAGTGGAACACCAAAGCAAAAGCTAAGATTCCAAAACAATTTACAACGTATTATCCCAATGCAAAAGTAGAAATTATCAACCCGTCAAATTTTGACACCTTTTTGCTCTAAAACCATTGACTTTTGAATGTTAAATTTTAAATATTGAATTGTCAAGTAACAAACAATCTGCACCGCATAACAAATAACGTATAACAAATAACGTAAAACAAATCACATGCTCATAGACATCATCGCTGGAGCGCGACCCAACTTTATGAAAATCGCGCCCATTTTGCACGAACTCAAACGTCAACAATCGTTTGTGAAAAACCTGCAATACAGGTTGATTCATACCGGCCAGCACTACGACCAAAACATGAGTGGCAGTTTCTTTGAACAGCTCAACATCCCCCAACCTGACGAAAACCTCGGTGCAGGAGGAGGCACACAAGCCGAACAAACCGCCGCCATCATGGTAGGATATGAAAAATTGGTGTTTCGAGAAAAACCTGATTTATGTCTCGTGGTGGGCGATGTGACATCGACCATGGCTTGTGCCATCACGGCTCAAAAACTGCATATCAAAGTTGCACATGTGGAAGGCGGTATCCGCAGTGGCGATTGGACGATGCCCGAGGAAATTAATCGAATGGTGACTGATAGCATCACCAACTATTTTTTTACCACTTCCGAAACAGCCAATCAAAACCTGAGAAAATCGGGCGTAGGGGAGGAACGTATCTTTTTTGTTGGCAACACCATGATTGATACGTTGTTGGCGCAAATGAAAAATTTTAAACAACCCGATATTTGGAAACAAGTTGGCCTACAGCCTCAACAATACATCGTGATGACGCTGCATCGTCCGGCTAATGTGGATGAAGAACATAAACTCAAAGACTTGATCGATGCCATCATCACAAATTCCAACAACATGCCGTTGGTGTTTCCGGTTCATCCGCGAACTGCAAGAATCTTGGAAAATCTTGGCATTGCGCATCCGCGTTTACATCTGATTGAACCCTTGGGCTATTTGGAATTCAATTATTTGGTGCAACACGCCAAAGCCGTCATCACCGATTCGGGCGGGATTACCGAAGAAACAACTGTCATGGGGGTGCCGTGTATGACCTTGCGCGACAATACCGAACGCCCTGAAACCATCACCATCGGAACCAACGAATTACTCGGTACCAACCCAAAAGCCATTGCTCCGGCTATGGAAAAACTTTTTTCGGGTGCGTGGAAAAAGGGCGGAATTCCTGAAAAATGGGACGGCAAAACGGCACAACGGATAGTTGAGGTTTTGGAAAAAGTATTTGGCTTAAATTGATTAATTGGATGTGGTTTTCCGGAAAAATATATATAAAAACATCAAATACGAGTATTTTAAAAACGATTAGCCTTTGGCTTTCCTTTTTGTTTTTGCTGACCACTTTTGTTACCTACAAACCTGTTATAGAATTTTATGAACCCTTCCATTCCAAAATCTTGTTGTCAAGATTGTTCGGATTCCCACTGATTGTTCTTTTTGTTTTCAAATATTTTTTTCAACCAAAAGAGTTGTTCAAATTTCCGAAATTGTTTTGGGGTGGATTTTTGTTGGTGCTTCTGTTGGCAGCCACCATTCCTTTTTCACTAAATCCGTATGTCACATTACGGCAAGTGATTTCTATCACGTTTTTAATGTTGGTTTCTATCGCTGTTTTTGATGCATTCAAAGAGTTTGAATGGAGCCAGTTTGCGAAGTTGACAACCATTATTTTGCTGTTGCTTTCAGGTATCGGTATGGTAAATTTAATTTTATCAATCTTGGGTTATCCGACTTTTTTAGCAAAAAACCGCACAGATGCGGGCATGTCGCTGTTCAGCAGGTTTTACGAGGCGGGGGCTTTCACTGTTTGCTTGGTCTGTATTTCTGCTTCGCTTTGGGCATCCGGTTTAAAAAAACGGGAACAAGGTGTTTTTAGATATCTGATACCCCTTAGTACTGTCGTTGGGCTATTCTTTTTGATGTCAACGGGCAGGGTTTCCGCTATCTCAGGTTTCGTTTCTGCCATCCTTTTTTTTATGCTTTGGAAACGTAACTTAGAATCGTTTTGGTTTACTCTAAAAATGGGTAGTTTGTTTCTTTTTAATTTACTCATTTTCTTTTTGTTTTTTCCGGAGATATTCGATCGATTTTTCTATCGTTTTCAATCCAGGATTTTTAAAAGAGTACATGGGACACAGGAAGCAGATTTTATCGTTGATAATTTCTTCGGTACTTTTCAAGCCTTTTTAGACCATCCCATTTCAGGAACGGGATTGGGTGGTTTTCAAGAGAATTACAGCCGGTATGCCATCCATGGTTCTTTTCTTAAAATGATTGGGGAAGCCGGATTATTCGGAATCATTGGGATGCTTATTTTCTTGGGCTTGGCAGTTTTCGGGATATTTAGATTGAAAAAACAAACCGGTAATGAAACACAACAATTTCTGTACAATTTCTTTCCTTTTTTCGGCGGATTATTGGTGAGTTGGCAATACAATTACATCCTGAACAACGAGTCTTTTTGGGTTGTTATCATCTTGTTGGCATTGGTTTTCTATCAAGCAGGTAAAGAAAACACAATCCGGTCGAAATGGATTTAAAAATGACGCACACAATCCAGTTTTTCAGATTGTGCCGCGTCATCATTGATTTGTTTTCAGGTTATTCCATCCTCACTTTCCCCGACCCGGTTACTTTGATATCTTCTTTTAAGGGTTTTCCGAGGTATCGGATATCGCCCGAACCGGTAACTCTGGCGTAGATTTTTTGATTGCTGACCACTGTGATATCGCCTGAACCGGTAACAAAAGCCGAGGTGTTGTTGCTGTTCAAAGTACGGCCGTCAAAATCGCCCGATCCGGTCACTTTTACTTCCAAATCATCTGTTTTTCCACTCAGATTAATATTGCCCGATCCGGTCACATGGGCAATTGTCTTTTGTGCTTCCACCGGAATACGGATGTTGCCAGAACCGCTCACTTTGGTCTCAAAAGCAGATGAATAAAGGGTCACATCCGAATATATTTCGCCCGATCCTGCCAAAGTCACGCTGTTCAAATCTTTAAACGGGATAGTAACCTTTATTTTTTTGTGGGTTTGCACGTTGGCATGGTCGCGAAAACGTATTTTGAGCATACCGTTTTTGACTTCGGTTTCCACCACTTCCAAAATATTTTCTTCGCCTTCGAGGGTGATATTTCCTTCGTTTCCGGAGACCAATTGTACTTCAAAACTTCCACCTACCGAAATTTCATCATAAGCTTCGGTACTTCTTTTTTCAGTGATTACGTTGCCATTGCCTTTTATTTTTCCAAACCAACCTTGCGCGAAAGTAAAGTTTGTTGAAATAAGGGTGAGAGCCAATAATAATAAGTGCTTTTTCATTTTTAAGTATTTAATTGTTGGTTAAATTGATGTTTCCGTAATTCGAGTCGATAGTGATTTTACCGCTAGGGTTTTGCCCATAATTTCCTTCGTAATAATTTTCGTTTCCGCTCTGAATTTTTTTGTTGAAGTTGAGCCCGTCTATTCCTTTCAGGTTTGCGTATCTGGCTTTGATAGAAAAATTAAACGTTGCCTGAGGTTCCAAGCCGATTTTGATAGACACATAATCGGATTTGATGTTGATGTCTTTGAATCCATTAGCCACCGACCTGATTTTGATGGAGCCGTAGTCTGAAACGAGCTTCAAAGTGCCGGTAACTTTTTCGTATTCTTGTGACAGATAGTCACCGTTTCCTTCAATGTAATTGGCTTTTCCAATAAGGATACTGCCGTAATCGGCATTGAAATTGACTTGCTCAGCCGACCGGATCACCGATTTTGTATAGTCGGCATTGATATCCAATTTGTCCGCTTTGTCGATGGTATATCCGGAATAATCCGCGTTGATATAGGCACTTTTTACGTAATCGACGGTCACCCCGTTGGTGTAATCAAAGTTGAGTTTGTTGTCAGAAGCATTGAGTTCGCCGAGGGTCATGCTACCATAATTGCAATTGATATCTACCTTGTTGTCAAGCCTGTCTAATGAAATGGATCCATAATCGTTTTTGAGGATTAATTGGTTTCGAACAGGTATTTTTACCAAATAATCTATTTGAATACTCACATTGCTACTTGACCAACCCCAATTCCAATCGCTGTTTTCTATCACGGTTTTGGACGAAACATAGCCTGCCGAATTTCTAAATTCAACATGGATTTCGTTCAAACGTTCCTGTACTTTCTTTTCGTTGTTGCCGCTGGTCTTGATGGTGACTTCGATAACCACGCGGTTTTCATTCCAACTCACGATGTTCACATTGCCGTATTTGTTTGATATGTTTAGCGTGGCTTCGGCATTTACCGTATAATTCTTGTTGATTTTCTTTTCTTTGGTGTATTTGCCATCGAAAATTCCGTTGCCCGGATTTGCCCATGCCGAGAGGCAAATGAACACGGATAAACATGTGATTTTAAATGATTTCATTTTTTTGATTGATTTTAATTTCTCGGGTTTTTTCTATTTTCTCTAATACATTTTTCAACAGATTGATGCGGTTTTGAAAATTGCTGATCATGGCATAAACAACTTGTTGGTTGTAGCCACTTTTGACCAAGTCTTTTTTGAGCGATTCATAATCTTTTTCGAGCAAAGCTAGCTGGCCGAGGGCATCTGTTACCATTTTTTTCGTGGTTTCGTCCTTGTTTTCGACCTTCAACTTGTCCAACTCCGTCTGAATCATATTGGTAAAAAACACTTGGGTGTTTTGCATCTCAGGAGACACACTTGCCAGATCTGCCGATTTGGGCGCATTGAAAAGGATTCCCAACACGAATATTAAGGCAAGCGAAGCCGCTACCAATAGAGGCCTGAGATACCGAAGTTTAATCCTTTTTTTCTTCGGCAACCGATCCAATTTTTGAGCAAAGCGTTCAAAATGACCTTCAGCCGGTTGCGCTGTGTCAAAACGGCCTTGCAGGTTTTTAAACAAATTACCTAAAACATCTTTTTTCATATTCCTATTTAATTTAGGGTCACACACAATTTTTTTCGCAGGCTTTCTTTCGCCCGAAACAACAGCGTCCTGCAGTTTCCATGAGAAATATTCATCATCGCGCTGATCTCCTCTTGGCCATAACCTTCTATGTAATGCAAGTTCAATACCATCCGGTACGACTCGTGAATTTCTTCCATCGCTTTCAACACCGTTTCCGCTTTTGCTACAACTTCGGCCTGCGCTTCCGCTTCATTTTCTACCTCCCAATCTGCATTTTCATCCAGCGAAACCTCCGCATATCGAGTCAACTTCCGGTAAGCTGTCAAACTGTTGTTCACCACAATCCGTTTGAGCCAAGCGCCAAATTCAGCATCTCCTCTGAACGTATCCAACCGCTGAAATGCCTTCAAAAACGACTCCTGCATGATGTCTTCCGCCAAAGTTCGGTCTTTCACAATCCGTAGCGACGCGTTGAACATCGCCTGTTGATAGCGGCGATATACTTCTAATTGCGCAAGCCGGTTGTCTGACTTGCACAACTCCAGTAAATGTTTAATTTCGAGTACTCGAGTCTCCAAAGTTTGGCGCTTAACTATCCTAAAGATGCGAAAAATTGAATTATGTTACACCCCGCATCTCATTTTTTTTTGGAGCTTTTTCCCGCTTTCCGCTCCAAGCTTTTTTGCGAGCCGCCTTTTTTCGCCTTGCCACATCCACCGCGCGCCCAAAAAGGAGTTTCCTCCGGTCACTCTTTTTGGCCGGAAAAAAAACGGCTCACTGCAAAAGGCTTTCCGCTACAATCGGGGCTAAAAAGTTTACATACATTGCCCATAACCAATTAAATCCTCTTGCCATCCTAACTTCTCAGCGATGTAAACGAAAATTGATTTTTTCAATGAATGCAATTTTTAACACGCCAAACTATTGCAACACTATTTTGTATATTTGTGATGCAAAAATTTAAAGTCATGGAACTTACAATAAAAATTGATCAAAGAAAAAAGGAAGCAAGAGCACTGTTAGAATATTTAAAAAACCTGCCTTTTGTTGAGGTTACAACCGATAAACCCCGATACAATGCGGAAACTGAGAAAGCAATTATTGAAGCAAGGAAAGGAAATGCCGAAAAAATAAGTTTAAATGAATTTAGGAATCAATTATATTCTTAGATGTATCATTTAGAATAAGTTAGTGGTTTTAAAAAAGATTTAAAACTTGCTAAAAAACGGGGTTTAAATATGAAGTTGCTTGACAAAGTAATCACTATACTCGTAATCGAAGGCAAACTTCCGTCAAAATACAAACCGCATACTTTAAAAGGAAACTATGCAGGTTTATGGGAATGCCACGTTCAACCCGATTGGCTATTGGTTTGGGAACAAAATGAAACCATAAAGCTAATTACACTGATTAGAACAGGAACCCACAGCGATTTGTTTTAACCTCCCGATACTTACTACTCTGGAGCGTGATTCCGTAAGGCACGAATGCGCTTCTCAATACTTTTCTTTTTTGCGATAACAAAAAACAAAAACTCGAAGTGTCAATGGTTACTTCAATAAAGTTGTATCGAGACCCGAAACGGATGTTATTGGGATTGAACGAACTCAGTTTGACACTGTTTTCATGGAAACTTAAACATTCGTATGGCATAACTATTGACTTATTCAGTCAGTAAAATTGCATATATATTTTCAAATATTTGATAAACAGCTAATTAATATTTACATTTATAAAATTCATTTGAACGCAAATTGCATCGAATGACATTTTGACGGAATAATATCCTTATGAACGAAAGAAACTTTATCAGCATAGACAGTTTGTCACTCCAAGATTTAGACCACGATTCTGAATTGATTCCCTTGATGACACCCGAAGACGAGGAAGAAATCAGCAAAGAATCTTTGCCCAAAACCTTACCCATCCTTCCGTTGCGCAACACCGTTTTGTTCCCGGGCGTGGTGATTCCCATCACGGCAGGCCGCGACAAATCGATCAAACTCATCCACGATGCAAACCTGAAAAAAGGGGTCATCGGCGTGGTTGCCCAAAGAAACGAAGAAACCGGCGAACCTGCCGCAGACGATTTGTACAAAGTGGGAACCGTTGCACGTATCCTCAAAGTACTCAAAATGCCTGATGGCAACACCATGGTCATCCTGCAAGGGAAGAAAAGATTTGAGATGACCGAAGTCGTCTCCGAATCTCCCTATTTGACAGCTAATGTCCAAGAAGTTGAAGAGGTGAAATCCGTAAAAAAAGATTCCGAATTTGATGCGATTATTGAATCAATCCGCGAGACGGCCTTGCAAATCATTCAAGAAAGCCCGAATATACCTTCCGAAGCTTCTTTTGCCATCAAAAACATTGAGAGCAATTCTTTTCTGATTAATTTTGTTTCATCCAATCTCAACCTCGATGTGGTGGACAAACAACGGTTGCTCGAAACCAATTACTTGAAAGGTAGAGCATTGGCAACCCTTAAGCATCTGACTTTGGAGCTTCAAAAACTCGAACTGAAAAACAACATACAGTCTAAAGTCCGCACCGATCTCGACCAACAACAACGCGAATATTTTCTGCATCAACAGATTAAAACCATACAAGAAGAATTGGGGGGCTTGTCCTTTGAGGAAGAATTAGACGAAATTGCCAAAAAGGCCGAATCCAAAAAATGGGATGCCAAAACCAAAACGCATTTCGACAAAGAATTCGGCAAGCTCCAACGCATGAATCCGCAGGTGGCGGAATATTCCTTACAGCGAAACTACCTCGATTTGTTGGTCGAATTGCCGTGGAACGAATTTTCCAAAGATAAATTTGATCTCAAAAGAGCCGAACGCATACTCAACCGTGATCATTATGGGTTGGATGATGTCAAAAAGAGAATCATCGAATATTTGGCGGTTTTGAAACTGCGGAACGACATGAAGTCCCCGATTTTGTGCCTGTATGGACCTCCCGGCGTGGGTAAAACTTCCCTTGGGAAATCGATTGCCGAGGCTTTGGGACGTAAGTATGTGCGTGTCTCCCTCGGCGGTTTGCGCGACGAAGCCGAAATACGCGGGCATCGCAAGACCTACATCGGAGCCATGCCCGGCCGCATTGTTCAAAATATACGCAAAGCCGGTACTTCCAACCCGGTTTACGTGTTGGATGAAATCGATAAGTTGTCCAATAGTTTTCAAGGCGACCCATCTTCTGCCATGCTGGAAGTGCTCGATCCGGAACAGAATTTCGATTTCTACGACAACTTTCTGGAAATCGGGTACGATCTTTCAAAAGTGATGTTTATTGCCACTGCCAATGACTTATCGACCATACAGCCTGCCTTGCGCGACCGGATGGAAATCATCCACGTGACCGGCTATACCATCGAAGAAAAAATACAAATAGCCAAAAATTTCCTGCTGCCCAAGCTCATCAAAGAACACGGCATCGAATCAAAAAATATTTCCATTGCAAAGAAACAATTGGAAAAAGTTGTGGAAGGCTATACCCGGGAATCCGGTGTGAGGGGACTTGAAAAACAGCTTGCAAAACTCGTCCGGTACGTTGCCAAATCCATCGCGATGGAAGAAAGCTACGAACCGAAAATCACAAATGAAGACATCCAAAAAATATTAGGCCCGGCCCGTTTGGAACGCGACCGGTATGAGAACAACGATGTGGCGGGTGTCGTCACCGGCCTTGCATGGACATCAGTGGGCGGCGACATTCTCTTTATCGAATCGGCTTTGTCACGCGGAAAGGGCACGCTCAACATTACTGGAAATTTGGGGACTGTGATGAAAGAATCGGCTGTTATTGCACTTGAATACATCAAATCGCATGCGGAAGAATTGGATCTAAACCCGGATATTTTCGATAAATACAATGTTCATATCCACGTTCCGGAAGGCGCCACACCCAAAGACGGACCTTCTGCCGGCGTGACTATGTTGACCTCTTTGGTGTCCTTATTTACCCAACGGAAAGTCAAAAAACATTTGGCTATGACCGGAGAAATCACCCTGCGTGGTAAAGTGCTGCCCGTGGGCGGTATCAAAGAAAAAATATTGGCGGCTAAGCGTGCCGGTATCAAAGAGATATTACTTTGTAAGGACAACAGGGCAGACATCGAGGAAATCAAACCGGAATATCTGAAAGGGTTGGATTTTGTCTATGTATCCGAGATGAGCGAGGTAATCAAACACGCGGTGACCAATCAGAAAGTTTCAAATTCGAAAGATTTGAGTGGGGAGCAGAAAAAGCAATGAGGGAGCAGTGGTGGATATTTACTAGTTGTAGCCAATGATGAAAAATCGCTCCGTAAGATTAATTTTTCGTAAATTTGAGGTTTACTGTTTATAATGAAAAAAGACCGAATTTATATTGACACATCAATCGTTGGGGGATATTTTGACATTGAATTTGAATTTGAAACAAAACTTTTGTTTGAACGATTGGAGAATAAGGAAATTATTTTTGTGGTTTCAGACTTAATGGACATTGAGCTTGAACGAGCACCGGAGCGAGTTAAAAATTTATTGTTTAACTATCCAAACGAGTGTTTTGAACGAGTAAGTTTAACTAAGGAAGCCCAAGAACTCGGACAAATGTACGTAAATGAAAAAGTGGTTGGACAGACGAGCATTGAAGATTGTTACCATATTGCAATGGCAACGATAAATAATGTAGATGTTTTAGCGAGTTGGAACTTTAAACATATAGTGAACTTTACGAGAATCAAAGGATATAATTCCGTAAATTTAAAGAACGGATACAATCTTTTAGAAATTCGTAACCCTAAAGACCTAATAGAATATGGAAACGAATAAAAGAACAAAAAAAGTAAAGGATTTTGACGCAGTAAAAATGATGCGAGAAATTCGGGACAAGATTAATCTTGAAACAAAAGATATGACTTTTGAAGAGTTGAGAAAGTACATAGACTCAAAACTAACAAATAAGACAAGACTAATCGGACAATAATCACTGGCTACAACATCACCTATACGCAAGCAGGGGTTTCGTGCTTCGTAGGACAGGAAAGTAGTAAATTTGGAGTTCAGTTCTTCGTAGGAAGTTCAGTGGTTAAAATCCCTGCCTGCGTATAGCTGAGAACCGTTATAGGACGAGACACTCTTTTCCGATTTTCAAAGCATCTGCTTTGTTATCGGTTTTGGCGGTCAACTTACTGTTTCCTTCGCCTTTTACGCCCCAACCACCTTGTGTTGGCACTACGTACTGATTTTTACCTTTTGCCATTTTTACCTATTTAAAATTATCAGTTATTCTTGTTTTGTCTTCATTTTCCTTGTCGTTTTTATGATACAATTCAATGAATGTAATTTTTTGTTCTTCAGGAAAGTGGGCATAAATTAATCTCAATCCTGAATTTACTCCTCTTCCTTTTAATGCCTTGCAAGCAATTTTCTTAACCTTGATTATACACGTTTCTAAACCCAAATTATCAATACGAAAACTAAACGGTGGGCTTTCTCCAGGCTCGTCATTCAAATCTAATTTTACCACTTCCAAATCTTCTTTGAGTGTGCGGTATT
>PFUR01000011.1:2507-5226 GCA_002790195.1 Flavobacteriales bacterium CG_4_9_14_3_um_filter_40_17 | reverse complement strand
GCCGGTAAGTTGGTTACAACCGGTGTGAAAGTGGGTGGGAATTATCTCAAATATTACGGAAAAAAGATGGTCGATTCAACCTTATCAAAAGATGAGTTGAATGAAAATAATGCAGAAGATATCTATGATGGGCTGAAAAGCCTCAAGGGAAGCGCGCTCAAAGTTGCGCAGATGTTGAGCATGGACAAAAACATCATGCCCCGCGCCTATGTTGAGAAATTTTCATTGGCGCAATTTTCTGTACCTCCACTTTCGGTGCCTTTGGTGAGGAAAACCTTTAAAAATTATTTCGGCAAGTATCCCGAAGATATTTTTGACACTTTTGATGCTGAGTCTGTCCACGCTGCCAGCATTGGCCAGGTTCATCGAGCTACTCTGGATGGGAAAAAAATTGCTGTGAAAATCCAATATCCCGGAGTAGCTCAAAGCATCAGCTCAGATTTAGCATTGGTAAAACCTTTTGCCGTGAAGATGTTTAACATTCAAGCCAAAGATTCGGAAAAATATTTTAAAGAGGTAGAAGACAAATTGACTGAAGAGACCGATTATTTGTTGGAAATCCGTCAAAGTATCGAGATGAGTGAGGCTTGTGCGATGATTCCCGGATTAAAATTCCCTACATACTATCCTGAGTTTTCTTCCAATCGGATTATTTCGATGGATTGGATGGAAGGAAATCATATAACTCCTTACGTAGGTAAAGGTTTTTCGAAAGAAATAGCGGATCGCCTTACCCAAACACTTTGGGATTTTTACATGTTTCAAATGCATGGTTTGCGAAAAGTACATGCCGATCCGCATCCCGGTAATTTTATGATAGACTGCGATTACAACTTGATTGCCATCGATTTTGGTTGCATCAAAGAAGTTCCTGAAGAATTTTATGTGCCTTATTTCGAATTGGCCAAAAAAGAATCTATCGACAATCCGGTTATTTTTGATTTGAAATTGAGAGAATTAGAAATTCTCAAACCCGATGATACACCGGAGGAAGTGGTTTACTTTTCCAAATTATTTCACGAAATGTTGTCTTTGTTTACACAACCATTTAACGCTGAAACGTTTGATTTTTCAGATCCCGATTTTTTTGTTAAGATAGCCCAATTAGGTGAAAAGTATTCCAAAGATAACCAATTGAAGAAAATGAATGGCAATCGAGGTTCTAAGCATTTTTTATATATCAATCGCACCTTTTTTGGGTTATACAATCTCTTGCATGACTTAGGGGGTCAAGTTCAGACGCGCAACTTTGAAAAATATTTAAAAAAATAGCAAACGATAATTAGGTTGGTTTTTGTTGTAATGTTGTTTGTAGCCCGTGAGTATGGTAGCTCACGGGTTTTTTTTATGGCAGGGATTTCTTAAAAAACAAATTTATTGGTTTTATAAGCTGTGGTTTGCTACTTTTGTATCGTATTCAAGAATGTCAATTTAACCCTTCAAGAAATGAATTTACACGAGTATCAAGGAAAAGAAATATTAGCCGGGTTCGGAGTTCGCGTACAGCGAGGAATCGTAGCCAACAATGCCCAAGAGGCAGTAGATGCAGCCAAACAGATGACTGCCGAAACGGGAACTTCTTGGTATGTAATCAAAGCGCAAATACATGCCGGCGGACGCGGAAAAGGCGGGGGTGTAAAATTGGCAAAAAACCTCAAAGAAGTTGAAACCATCGCCGAGCAAATCATCGGGATGAATCTGATAACCCCGCAAACGCCACCCCACGGAAAGAAAGTCCACAAAGTGTTGATAGCCGAAGATGTTTACTATCCGGGCGAATCTGAAACCAGCGAATTTTATATGTCTGTTTTGCTCAACCGTGCCAAAGGAAGAAACATGATCATGTATTCAACTGAAGGCGGAATGGACATCGAGGCGGTTGCTGAGAAAACACCACACCTGATTTTTACCGAAGAAATCGACCCGACAGTTGGCCTGCTTCCTTTTCAAGCACGCCGCGTGGCGTTTAACCTCGGGCTTGATGGGAATGCGTTTAAAGAAATGATCAAATTTGTCACCTCGCTTTATAAAGCTTATGTCAATGCCGATGCGTCTTTATTTGAAATCAACCCGGTTTTGAAAACCTCCGATGACAAAATACTCGCCGTCGATGCCAAAGTGGTGTTGGACGACAACGCCCTGTACCGCCACCGCGATTATGTGGACATGCGCGATTTGCTGGAAGAAAACCCGATTGAAGTAGAAGCCAAAGCGGTTGGCTTGAATTATGTCGATTTGGATGGAAATGTCGGTTGTATGGTAAACGGAGCCGGATTGGCCATGGCGACGATGGATTTGATTAAACAAGCAGGCGGCGAGCCTGCCAATTTCTTAGATGTTGGCGGTACGGCCGATGCCAAAAGGGTGGAAGCGGCTTTCCGTCTCATTTTGAAAGACCCGAATGTGAAAGCAATCTTGGTCAATATTTTCGGCGGGATTGTGCGTTGCGACCGTGTGGCACAAGGCATCGTGGATGCATATAAAAACATGGGCGATGCCATCAAAATACCGATTATTGTCCGGTTGCAAGGCACCAATGCCGATATTGCCAAAGAACTGATAGACAACAGCGGATTGGCCGTACATTCTGCCATCCAATTTCAGGAAGCAGCCGATAAAGTGCAGGCTGTGTTGGCCTGATTGCATCATTAAAATAGATTTGAATCTAAAAGCACTGCCCAATCCGGCGGGGCTTTTTTGCATGGAAAACATCCCGACG
>PFUR01000011.1:0-2460 GCA_002790195.1 Flavobacteriales bacterium CG_4_9_14_3_um_filter_40_17 | reverse complement strand
TTTGCCTGATCTTTGATTTAGCTCCGCTGAATCTGCAATTTCGTGCGGTAGCGGGTGAGTTAAACCACACGAAAGGATTCGTGCGGCAGCTGGGGTAAGGTTAATGTCGAACCTCTGGTTAAAATAAGGGAGCGTAACCTTTCAACCCCGATAGCGTGGATTTGCAATCCGTGCCCGCAACCAACATCAAAACAACTCGATGCTTCTGATAAAAGTAATCAATTTTTTTATTCGTTCCCGAATTCAGCGCTATCCTACTGATGACATATCCGCGCCATCGGGTTTATTCTATTGGCTTCTGTTTTGTGCCTCTAAAATTAATGATTTCAATAAGTTCTTTTTTAGGTTGTATTCTGTAGATAATGTAGTTGTTCTTATCCACTAATCCTTTGTGAACATTTTTATATTGTCCTGTTGCTGGACAGATTTTTGGATATTTACTTATCCGGCCTAAAAGGTCTTTTAAGTTCTGTTCAAGATTTAGGATTTCATTAATCGTCCATTCTTCTTCTAAATATTCAATGACTTTATCTAAACCTCTTTCGCCTTGTGGTGTCCAAACAATTTTTAATGCCATTTATCAAAACGTTTCATTACAGTTTCGTTAGCAATATATTCGCCTTTGTCTGCTTGTTTTAAACCTGTTTTAATTTCTTCTTGTTCTTCTTTTGACATTTCACTCCACCAATCTACCTGTTCTTCGTCAAAAACCTTTTTTAGCTTCGCTAGTAAACTTTCTTTTTGCGTTTGCAGTAAGAGATGCATTAACTCCAATTTTGTGGTTTCTATATTCATCATCGTATGTTTTATCATAACAAAGATAATTTAATGTTTTCATTGTTTTAACTTGATATCAAAATTTGTGATTTCAAGTTTAGCTTCTACCATGGGGGTATAAATTTCATAAACCAGTTATCCGTTGCTTTCTTAAAAAAATCATCAACATATTTTTGGTATTCGGGTATCGGGATTTTATCCCACCCTCCATAAGGTGCTTTTTGGATGCTGTCAGGAACAGGAAGATTGACAAAAAGTTCACTACTTTTTGGATTGTTTTTGTTGAAAATAACAAAAAAACGGCCACCGATTTTTCTCTTCTTTTTGTCTCTGCTGTATCCAGTTTGTTTAATTTTCTCCCCTTTTATAAAATAAACATATTCCATGTCAGACCCTTTACTGTGTGTTTTTCTGAGGATTACACCTATGGTATAATAATCATTTTTGATTAAGTTTTTATTATTGTGTTTCCCTAAAGTAAGAGAAACAAAAAAAATAACTATAACTAAAGATATTAAAAATTTGTCTTTACTTACATTTACTTTATTATTAATTAATCTCATCTTTGATCATTGCATTCATTAAGTTAGCAAAACCCGTTGCCATATTTCCAATGCCCTCATTTGATAAAGAACTATTCGGGCGTGGTGCAGAAAAAAACTTACCCATATGCTCCTGTGAAAGAATCTACAGCAAAATCACTAAATGATTTAGACCCGTCAAATATATTATTAAAATCTTGTTCTGTGTTTGTAAAATCAATAGTCGTTTGTCCTCCAAACTTTAAGCCCTGCAACAACTTGCTACCTCCGGCTGGTATAATCGCAGAAAGGGAGGCATCAAACAAATCTACTTCGCCTTTATTGAAAATAAATTGAGTACCGGCATCGGTTGCTCCCCTCCAAAATGCTGCTGACAAAACGGGAGATGAAAAAACATAAGGTGCAGCAACAGCTGTCCCGGCAGCTACCATTATTATTTTTGCGGCTTTTGAAGTTGCTGAATGCATGGCGGCAATCATTTCTTTCTTTTGTTTTTCTAAACGGGGCTTTGTAATGAATGTCTCAACCCGCCATTTTTCTGCCTGACGGGAGTCTGTAAAGTTTGTTCCCATCATTCTGTTCCAATCGGATAAAGTCCCTTGAAAGGAAGTTGTCCAAATAGCCGGAATATCTTGGCTTGACTCAGTCGAATGGACTATTGGTTTTCTTTTTGCAGTAACCGTTACCTCTTGCAGATGAATTGGTTGTATTGGAGGATCCTCCATAAGGCCTTTTGGGTCTTTCCATAATATTGGATTGTTATAAGCGAAACGATATGGAGTAATTCCCGGCATAATATCGGTGAGTGCGTCAATATTTATAAATCTACCTATTGAGTTATCATACATTCTAAAGTCCATAGCTGTAACATTAAGCCCCAACTCATCCTGCCACTCCTTTCCACTATACTCAAACTTGTGGTCTTTGCCGGTTTGGGTATTGTTGTAGCCTTTGTGTTTCAGCCCAAAAGGGTAGTAGTTGTTCTCCTCCCGTATCTCACCCCCTTGTGTTCCCCCAAAGGGGGCAATAACCCCGTCCCCGTTGCTGTCTGCGTAGGAGAGTCGTATATTCCCTAAATGGTCCTTATACTGAAATACATACTCCCAACCAAGCCCTTTCGGCTCTACGTAACCCTCAGCGG
>PFUR01000065.1:22445-24330 GCA_002790195.1 Flavobacteriales bacterium CG_4_9_14_3_um_filter_40_17 | reverse complement strand
CTGAAAGTCGCCACTGAGAGACCTTCTCTCATCTGTTAAAAAGCATCAACAATCTGTTGATTGTTGTTCAAGTCACACACGTCCCCGCGGCTTTGCTCGGGTTTTGGGACTAAGTTAAGATTTTTCTTTCGGATTATCCCTTTTATTTCAAGTACAAGACCAACTTCATATACAGCCGAAAACCCAAATCCGGCAAAACCGCTGTTGTGTGCCGTTTTTCTTATTCTTTAACTAAATTATAATCTCCATTCCAATCTAAAGGTTCGAGTTTTCCATTATCATTATTGTCATAAAACAAATTAACCTTTATTTTAGTTCCTCTAAATTCAATATTTCCTTTGTATTTATAATAACCTTTTTTTACATCAATTCTATTCCCAGAAATAATCCCATCTAAAACATAAGGCAAAGGAAACAAAATACTGTCTTCATAAGTTTTCCCAATAAAAATTGAAATTGGGTCGTGAGCCATTAATTTTCTTTTTCCTTTAAGCACCAACAATGTTTCATTATCAATTTTTCTTAAATAGGCATCTTTATAATTTTCACCGCTAGGACGAAAAAGAACAATTACTATAAACACAGCAAAAGCAAGAATAATTATCCTCGTGATTTTTCTTTTTCTCATTCTTCAATTTAGTTTTTCAACTTTTAGTTTTCATAGTTGATTTAACCACAAATTTTCTCTTAAATAGCACACAAGGAGTTTTTATAAGATTTGTGCGACGTAAAAATCGGAGATTTTTCCGCCGTAGCAATATTTTTATTGAATGTTTGTCGGTTTCTGCTAGTTCAAATGTAAGCATAAATTTTATGAGGTGTTGGCAGTAGTTATTTTAAAAAGGATTTTCATCTTGCTCTTCTATGTCTTTTAATCTTTTTATTTTTGATTGAAATTCTATTGAAATGTTTTCGTCCAAAATGTCTTTATATTGGTCGTATAATTCGAAAAGTATTTCATTTATATCTTCGTCCTCACTTATCCAATAAAGTTGACTGTTACTGAATGTTTGAAAAAATATTCGATTAATTTGGTCAGATGTGAAATCTTTAAATTGCGATAATTTATATAGGTTATGTCTAGAATCTCTAAATGTATTTGATTTTTCAAGTCTTTCTATATAGACATCTTTTTGTAAATCAGAAGCTAATTTAATATTAGGATACTTTTTCTTGAAAAATTCAGAAATTGATTTATAAAAAACAATATTTGAATCTTTTGAAGTCTTCCATTCTTTTTCTAAATACTTATTGAATTTAGAATTGTCAACTTCAGAGAAGTAGTCTTTATCATCAGATATAAAAATCAAATCATTTTCAGGTGGGCATATTGTCAACAAAGTTTCCCAATTTAATGCGTCTCCATAGGAATTTTTCTTTCCAGGAGGATTTCCCAAGTCATATCTTACTTTGGCGGTTGCTTTTAAATTACTATTAGCCTCTAAAATACTTGATTTTTCAAAAATTTCATTTATTATTTCGTCAGCTTTTAGAGAATAATTTTCAATTTCTGTCTTTATATTTTCTAAAATTATCTTTTTACTTGATTGGTATTCTTTTATTGCTTTTTTCATAATGTCATATTCCGGATATTCTTTTAAAAATATTGGAAATGAATCATTTAATTTGTCTTCTCTAAATGTTTTTAAAGCATCCGCAATTTTGACTTCACGATTTCTTACATATTCATTATAAACCTGCCTTGGTACTAATAGATTGATTTCACCTTGTTCAATTAAAACGATTAATTTTCTTAATTCTTCCAATTCATCATTCGAATAATGATAGAACTTTAGGTAAACATTTGTGTCAATAAATACGTTCATTAAGGTGTTCGGGTTTTAATTACTGCCAACGGTCCTCAGCTATGAGCAGTTGGGGATTT
>PFUR01000065.1:21813-22434 GCA_002790195.1 Flavobacteriales bacterium CG_4_9_14_3_um_filter_40_17 | reverse complement strand
AAGCACCTAAACCCCAATTGCTTATAGGTGATGTTGCCAATAGTGCTTTATCTTTTCACCCAGTTTACTATTTCGATTTTAGAAATCCGCTCAAATTCTTTAACATTTTCAGTAATCATAATTAGTTCATTTGCAATTGCTGTCGAACCAATTAAAAGGTCAAAATCACTAATCATTATCCCTTTTTTTCTTAATCTAGCTTTTTCTTTTGCATAAGTTGGAATTGCATTGAAAATTGGAAGAATTTTGACTTGTTCTGAAAAGTCATCAATGATTTTATAGTTCTTTTTCGGATTTGTGCTATTTTCAGCGCCAAACATTAATTCCGCTAGAGTGATTTCTGAAATTGCACAGTCCTCAATATTTATTTGTTTAAATTTTTCATTCAGGTTGAATTTACCACGAAAGAGATGGATACAGATGTTGGTATCAAGTAAATATTTCATTATAAACTCGCAGTATTTCGTTTTTCAACTCTTGAAGACTTGATTTCGCTAATTATTTCGTCAGATGTTCTTTCATCTTCCCAAGCTCCAAAAATCGATTCGATGTCAAATGCTTTTTTCGATTTGGTTTCTATTGATTTGGTTAATTTAATTATTAGACTTTTTTTAGTGTTGA
>PFUR01000065.1:13232-21773 GCA_002790195.1 Flavobacteriales bacterium CG_4_9_14_3_um_filter_40_17 | reverse complement strand
GTTAAACTTCCCATATTTCAAAAATTTTTATGCAATATACTTAATTAATTGTAATTTTTCTTCTGCATTATTGGCAACAAATAAATACCACCAAATGTAGATAACTTTTTCAAATATTTTTCTTTTGTCTTTTACGCTTTTTTTGGCTTTAAAGCATTTGAATTTAACTCAATAGCTACCGCTCTGCCGTCAGCTCAGCAATCTTTACGATCACCTCCACGGCTTTTTGCATACTTTCGACCGGGACGTATTCGTATTTTCCGTGGAAATTGTGCCCGCCGGCAAAAATATTCGGGCAGGGCAAGCCTTTGAAACTCAAAATAGACCCATCCGTTCCACCTCTGATAGGTTTGATAATCGGCTTGATACCCAAACTTTTCATGGCTTTCTCTGCAAGGTCAACTACGTGAAAAACTGATTCTATTTTTTTACGCATATTGTAGTACTGATCTTTGATTTCAACACTAACCGCCCCCGAATATTGCTTATTTAATTGATTGCAAAGCTGAACCATGAATGCTTTTCGGGCTTGAAACTTATCCTCGTCGTGGTCGCGGATGATAAACTGTAATTTTGCCTGCTCCACATCTCCCGACATTTCAGTCAAATGATAGAAACCTTCCCTGCCTTCCGTGTGTTCGGGCACTTCGTTTTCCGGAATACTTTGTATCAGCTGTGCGGCAATACGTGACGCGTTGACCATCTTGTTTTTGGCAGAACCCGGATGCACGCTTTTCCCTGTGATGCTGATATCGGCAGCGGCGGCGTTGAAACTTTCGTATTCGAGTTCGCCCACAGGGCCGCCATCGATGGTGTAGGCCCAATCGGCTCCGAATTTTGCAACATCAAAACTGTGTGCGCCTCTGCCTATTTCTTCATCGGGCGAAAAAGCAACACGTATCTTTCCATGCTTGATTTCAGGATGATTGATGAGGTATTCCATCGCGGCCACAATTTCGGTGATGCCGGCCTTGTCATCGGCTCCGAGCAAGGTCAAACCGTCTGTTGTGATGAGCGTCTGCCCTTTGTATTGCAACAAATCTTCAAAATAATCCGGCGAAAGCACGATGTTTTTTTCGGCATTGAGCACGATGTCTTTGCCATCGTAATTTGAAATAATTTTCGGCTGGACATTTTCAGCCGTAAAATCCGGTGAGGTGTCAAAATGAGAAATAAACCCAATCACCGGGACTTCGTGCGATACGTTTGACGGCAAAGTTGCCATCACGAAAGCCTTGTCGTCTATGCTGGCTTCCTGCATACCGATGCGTTGAAGTTCTTCGGCGAGTTTGCGCGCAAGATTCCGTTGTTTGCCGGTGCTTGGCGTAGTTAGACTGTCGGGATTGGATTGGGTGTCGATGGTTGCATAACCGATGAATCGGTCGATAAGTGTTTGCATGTGATAATTTTCTTCAAAAATACACTTTGCGCTTTAACTTGACAACCAAACCTAAAAATCTCTGTATTTTTGCAGAAAATTTTTCTTCTGATGTACAAATTTTTTATCCGACCGTTGTTATTCCTCTTTGACCCGGAAAAAATACATCATTTCACTTTCTTTTTTATCAAACTTTTTTCCAAAATCCCGGGAATCACTTCGTTGATTCGCGAGATGTATCAGGTTGAAGATGAACGGTTGCATCGCCAACTTTTCGGCTTGTCTTTCAAAAACCCGGTCGGGTTGGCAGCAGGTTTTGACAAGGATGCCAAATTGTATCGAGAACTTTCAAATTTCGGGTTTGGATTTATCGAAATAGGCACGCTCACGCCCAAGCCGCAACCTGGAAACTCACCCAAACGATTATTCCGTTTAAAATCTGACCAAGCATTAATCAACCGAATGGGATTTAACAACGGTGGTGTTTTGGAAGCAGTCGAGCGATTGAAAAAAAACAAAAATGTTTTGATTGGCGGAAACATCGGCAAGAACAAAACCACACCCAACGAAAATGCGGTTGACGATTATGTCAGTTGTTTTGAGAGGTTGTTCGATTACGTCGATTATTTTGTGGTTAATGTAAGCTCACCCAATACGCCAAACCTGCGTGAACTTCAGGAAAAAGAGCCATTGGCTAAGCTCCTCAAAACACTTCAACTGCACAACCACAGACACCCGAAAACAAAACCCATCCTGCTGAAAATAGCTCCCGACTTGACCGATGCGCAATTGTTAGACATCATTGAAATTGTAAAATCTACCCAAATCGCCGGAGTGATTGCGACCAACACCACCCTTACGCGTGAAGGGTTGCAATCAAGTAATAAAACCGAAACCGGCGGGTTGAGCGGCAAACCTTTGGCAAAAAGAGCCACCGAAGTCATTCGGTTTCTATCGGAGAAAAGCGGGAAAGCCTTTCCGATTATCGGCGTAGGCGGTATTCATTCGTCGGAAGATGCTTTGGAAAAATTGGAAGCCGGTGCCGATTTGATCCAGCTCTACACCGGATTTATCTACGAAGGTCCGAAGCTCGTGAAAGCCATCAACAATGCTATTTTAAAATTGAATTAAGGATTTTTTTGAAACCAACCAATCTGAAATTGCTCCATCAAGCGTTTTGTTTTGGGTCCCAATTGGTATGATACCGGTTGCCGGAAATGTCGTTTTTTCTTTGGTAGAGATGTGCGCCGAAATAATCTCGTTGAGCTTGTATCAAATTTGCCGGCGATTCTTTTTGCGAATAGGCATTCAGATAGTTGAGCGCTTCTGAAAAGCAAGAAATGGGCAGGTCGTTTTGAACCGCATTTTTGATTAATTCTTTCAGGCTGTCTTTGGATTGTTTAACAATTTCGACGACATTTTGATTCAGCAAGAGCTGGCTGTCATCTTTCAGATAATCACTTAGTTTCTCCATCATTTTTGACCTGATGATGCAGCCGTTCGTCCAAACCCGGGTTATTTCGCTCAAGTTCAAATCCCATTCATACTTTAGCGAAGCTTCGCTGAGTAAATGGATACCTTGGTGATGATTGACCCATCGGGCTAATTGGTAAGCTTTTCTGATGGTTTCAGAATCAAGCATAAAATTTACTTTCTTATCGGCAGGCAAAACTTTTGATGCTTCTACTCTCATTTCTTTAAATGCAGAAATATATCGAGCGAAAAGCGCCCCTGTCAGTACAGAAATAGGAACGCCCAATTCGCTTGCGGCAACCGTTGTCCAATTGCCGGTGCCCTTATTTGCCGCCTTGTCCAAAACTTTTTCTAAGAGATACGCTCCATTTTCTTTGCGTTGTAGAATATCAATGGTTATTTCCAACAGATAACTGTCGGCTTCTGAACTTCGCCAAGCGTTCAACATTTTAGCAATTGCATCGTTCGAAATCCCCAATCCGTACTTGAAAATTTGATAAACTTCGGCAAGCAATTGCATTTCCGCGTATTCGATGCCGTTGTGTACCATTTTTACAAAGTGCCCGCTTCCGCCCTTGCCTACGAAACCACAGCAAGCCTGCTGCTGCATATCTTTGGCAGCAATACTTTCCAAGATGTAACCGGACAAATTATATGCTTCCCGGTTTCCGCCCGGCATGATGGCAGGGCCGTTCAATGCGCCTTGTTCTCCTCCGGAAACGCCAATGCCTAAGAAATAAATCCCTTTATCATTTAAAAATTTTATTCTTCTTTCCGTATCTAAATAATGTGAATTGCCACCGTCCATGATGACATCGCCGGATTCTAAAAATGGTAAAATCTGTTCGATTACCGCATCAACCGTTTTCCCTGCCTGAATCATCAGAAATATTTTCCTTGGTCGTTGCAAGGATTTGACAAAGGCTTCAATCACTTCAAAAGGTTTGGCATCGAATAATTCAGCATATTTTTTTTGAAAATCGGCGGCTATGTTTTCTTCTTTTCCGGCCACAAACCGGTTAAAAACAGAGAGGCTGAAACCTTTGGAGGCAATATTCCTCGAAAGGCTTTTCCCCATAACACCGAGGCCAATCAACCCAAATTCCGATTTACCGAGTTCGTCAAGGATTTGATTGTTGATTTGGTCCTCTGTCAAATCGACTGAGATGCAAAAGGCATCATCAGGTTTCTCAAGTGTGTCAAACTGTGATTGCAAGAGCGAAATTGGCATAAAATGTTCTTTTCTTTTTGACAGTCGTTGTTTTAACAATTCAAACCCGCCGTCTAAAAAAATCCATTTTACAGGTGATTTTATATTCTGTCGAAGCAATTCCCGATACGATTTTTTAAGGGCTGAGCAAGCGATAACACCTCCTTTTAAAACGGATTGCTCAAGGGCTAATTTGTTCAGGCTAATCAACCAACTGCGACGGTCGCCATCTGTAAGCGGAATCCCGTTTATCATCTTTTGTTTATTGCTTTGTGGATGAAAATCATCTGCATCAAAAAAAGGAATATTCAACAATTGCGAAAGCGTTTTTCCTACCGTGGTCTTCCCGACAGCAGATACGCCTATGATAAAGTATATTCGGTTGGGTTTATTCATTTCGTAAAAATAGTGATTTAAGCTCAAATAATTTTTATGGGTATAAAGAATCCTTTACTGATATAAGAATTGAAAAAAGCGAAAAATTGAAAACAATTGAACGGGTGAAAGATTAACAAAGCGATTTGACATTCAAGCTTCACAAAAAAAGTAAAAATTGTATTTATGAAATTTTTTTTTTAAATTAAAGCATTATTAGTTTATACAGCGTAAATTTACGTTATTCATAATTATATCACAATTTATTGTTTTTAAATGAATATATTTCAATTTTGCAGGAGATATGAAGTTGTGGGATATAAATCTTTTATCTACATTTGTAGGGAACGAAAACTTGATTGATGAAAGAAAAGGTAGTCAAATCGCCGAAATTAACTTTTGAAGATTTCAAACAGCAAGTTATAAGCGACTACAAAACGGCTGTTACCAGTCGCGAGTGCAGTTTGTTAGGCCGCCGGGAAGTATTAAGCGGAAAAGCAAAGTTCGGCATATTTGGCGATGGAAAAGAAGTGCCGCAATTAGCCATGGCACGTGCTTTTAAAAACGGTGATTTCAGATCGGGGTACTATCGCGACCAGACTTTCATGATGGCTATTGGCGAACTTACGATTTCGCAATTTTTCGCGGGGCTCTACGCATTTCCGGATATTGAAAAAGACCCCATGTCAGGCGGGAGGCAGATGGGCGGCCATTTCATCACCCGAAGTATCGAAGCAGACCGAAGCTGGAAAGATTTAACTAAGCAAAAAAATTCGAGTGGCGACATTTCGCCTACTGCAGCTCAAATGCCGAGATTGTTGGGGCTGGCACAGGCTTCAAAAATATACAGAAACTTAAACATACCCGATTCAGAAAAATTTTCTGATAACGGCAACGAAGTAGCATGGGGGACTATTGGAAATGCAAGTACCAGCGAAGGTGTATTTTTTGAAACCATCAACGCGGCAGGTGTACTACAAGTCCCGATGGTTGTCAGCGTGTGGGACGATGATTACGGGATTTCCGTCCACAATCGTTATCAAACCACTAAAGAGAGTATTTCTGAGGTTCTATCCGGATTTGAAAGAGATAAAAATCATGACGGTTATGAAATTTTCCTTGTCAAAGGATGGAATTATCCCGAACTGGTAGAAATCTACCAAAAAGCGAGTGAAATAGCCCGAAATGAACATGTTCCGGTACTCATTCATGTCACCGAACTGACCCAACCACAAGGGCATTCGACCTCCGGGTCGCACGAACGCTATAAAAGTAAAGACCGGCTGCATTGGGAAAACGAACACGACTGCAATCTCAAAATGCGCCAATGGATGATTGAAACCGGTATCGAATCGGAAGAAAACATTGAAGTGTTAGAAAAAACCATCAAGAAAGAAGTCCGAGAGACTAAAAACCTTGTTTGGGATGAATTTTTAAAACCTGTCCGAGAATCGCAAAGCCAGGCAATAGGAATACTAAAAACCCTTTCCGACCAGAGCCCTAAAAAATCATCCATCGAAAAAATTATCCGTGAACTTTCCGAAATCCATGAGCCAAACCGCAAAGATGTCTTGGTTGCATCGAGACAGGCACTTCAACTTGTAACCCAAGAAAATATACCTGTCAAAAAAGTTTTGCAACGATTTGTGCAGAACTTTATGGCAGAAACCCAACCCAAATACAGTACGCATCTACACAGCGAACACAGTTCTAACACGCTGAATGTTAAAGAATTAAAACCTATTTATAATCAGGACAGTGAGGATGTTGACGGCAGGGTCATACTTAAGGATAATTTTGACCTACTATTTAAAAAGTACCCGAATGCCATGATTTTTGGTGAAGACAGCGGTAACATTGGTGATGTGAATCAAGGTTTGGAAGGCATGCAACAAAAATATGGGACGTTGCGCGTTTCAGATACCGGAATCCGGGAGGCTACCATTGTCGGCCAAGGAATCGGGTTGTCGCTCAGAGGCCTGAGACCCATCGCGGAAATTCAATATTTAGATTATCTACTGTACGCACTTCAAATTATGAGTGATGATTTGGCTACGCTCAACTATCGGAGTGTTGGCAAGCAAAAAGCACCTCTGATTGTTCGCACCCGAGGCCACCGGTTGGAAGGTATCTGGCACGCCGGTTCCCCAATGGGTGGGCTTATCCATCTGCTCAGAGGCCTGTATATTTTAGTCCCGCGAAATATGACACAAGCAGCTGGATTTTACAACACCTTGTATGAAAGTGATGAGCCTGCTCTAATTATAGAAAGCCTCAACGGCTATCGCTTAAAAGAAAAACTTCCGGCCAATATCGGCGAATTCAAAACACCAATCGGCGTGGTAGAAGTCATGAAAAAGGGAAAAGATTTGACCATTGTTTCTTACGGTTCTACGCTTCGGTTAGTTGAACAAGCTGCTAAAAATTTATCGCAGGTAGGAATTGATGCCGAGGTAATCGACGTTCAAACTTTGTTACCGCTTGATGTACGGCACGACTTGGTAAAAAGTTTGCAGAAGACCAACCGGCTGCTTATTGTGGACGAGGATGTTCCCGGAGGGGCATCCGCTTATATCTTAAATGAAATTTTAGAAACACAGAAAGGCTTCCAATATCTCGATGGCGAACCTAAAACACTCACTGCCAAAGAACATCGCCCTGCATACGGGACAGACGGTGATTATTTTTCAAAACCTTCTGAAGAAGATATTTTTGAAACTGCATATAACATCATGCACGAAACCAATCCTGCACAGTTTCCTGATTTTTACTAAAAACTCATAATAAACCAGCTGTTTTCTTAACAATTTTTATTTTAAAAATAATTTATGTTGTTGATTTTCAATTATTTGAAATGATTTGACAAAGGTTTTCATTTGTCAAATTTAAGTTAAATGTTGTTTTAGGGTGTTACAACACAAAAGAGTAGCCGTCTTTTATATGTATAACCCTAAAAAACAACTAATTATGAAAACAATCAAAGCATTCTGCCTGTCGCTTATCTTCGTGATAAGCACGCTTTCGTTTGCCAATCACCCCGACCCGAAAGGAGTCTATTCGGAGGCATTGACAAAAGAAATTTCCAAACTTTTAGAAAATCAGGGGTTTAAAGTCAATGCGGACGAAATTTATGCAACCGTTCTATTTACATTCAACAAAGCCGGGGAAATTGTAGTTTTGTCTGTTGACACGGAAGATGCGGTCATTGAAAACTTCATCAAAGAAAGGCTGAATTACAAAAAACCGAATTGCAACACGGATTTTGGAATCAACTTTTTCACCCTTCCGGTCAAAATCGTCAAAGCCTGACTAACTGCAACTTTAGCAAATGCCGGGACTCTGTGTATAGTCCCGGTTTTTTTTGGTTTAAATGATTACCAATCGGACTCTTTTTTTTTATAAACCTGCGGAATGGTAAATTTTTCCGTAAAATAAGTGTTCATAATAGCCAATCCTTTTTCGGCCACTTTCGAATTATAGAAAGCCTCCCCTCTTTTGGTAACTGCTTCTTCAAATGGTTCATTGACAGCGTTTACCTTGTCGTCAATATTTTGGATTTGAGAAATCGTAACGCGATACCGATTATCCTTAAACTCAGCCACGACCCTATATAAATGGGCTTGTTTGGCAAAAATCCCCGTTGAAAAGTTTCCACCGCCGTATTTTTTGAAATCGATTGCATCGTCTGCAACATCAAAAGACAACCAACTCTGTTTTTCATCTAATTTAGAATACTTAAATTTCGACAAGACAATCGTTTCAAAGAGTGATTTTAGGGAATCTTCCTGGATGTTTTCGCGCGGAAAAACCTTTTGCCAATACACTTGATTATTTTCCAATACAAAATTTTCTTTGGTTTGATTTTGCCCAAAACTAAGATAAGCTGTAAACAGCATGATAAATTGTATTACTTTCATGTTTTGATTTTTTTTTACAAAATATTTTGTTAAATTTGGAGGAGTATATTAGAGTTTTTAATGGCCTTATTTCAGTTGAAATCGAAATTATACATTTATTTATTATTTAGAGGTTAATTTCAATAAAAGATAATTTTATCTTAATTATTTAATCAAAAATTAAGAAAATTTTAATGATATGATATTTG
>PFUR01000065.1:0-13221 GCA_002790195.1 Flavobacteriales bacterium CG_4_9_14_3_um_filter_40_17 | reverse complement strand
TATTTAGAGGTTAATTTCAATAAAAGATAATTTTATCTTAATTATTTAATCAAAAATTAAGAAAATTTTAATGATATGATATTTGTCATGTTTATTGGTAAACGAATAAAGGAAATTTGTAGTATTAAAAATTAATAATTAATTATCAATCATTATGAAAGCTAATCTTAAATCAATCATCTTTGTTTTTGGGATTCTGATCTTTGTGCTACAAGGTTGTACACATGACAATCTTGAGCCGATTGCCCCACCAGTTGACAATGCCGACCAGTTGGCATTTGACAATGCTAGTGCTGTGGTAGGAAGCCAACTATACAACGATTTTACACTTACTCCTGGATTTGATGCTCCGGCAGATGCGTCTGTAAACATTGCAGACATCACAGGTTTCAAAGACTTCTACCGATGCAAACAATGCCACGCATGGGATCAAAAAGCCCGTTTTGGCTCTTATATCAAAAGAGCTCCCAAAGTGAAACGCCCTGATGTGTCTGATGTCCAATTGACCAATCTTAAATTTGCCGATATCCGATTGTTGTTTGACAAAATCAAAAATACAGGTGGACCAGCTGTAAGTTCGACAAGAACTTCGGATGGAACAAATCCAAGTTTGGGAGGCAACAGCCACGCCGATTATGGCAAAATACTCACCGATGCCCAAATTTGGGACTTGGTAAAATTTCTCAAAGCGGGTGCGTTTGATGTAGATGAACTTTATTCTACCAATACCACAGGATCTTATCCTACAGGAACAGTTTCATTCAGCGACATCGGACGAGATGGAGACGCTGCTGCTGGTATGGCTTTTTTTAACAGTAAATGTGCAACTTGCCACGGAGCAGACGGTAAAACCATCGATTTAGGTGGTTTAAGTGTGGGGGATTTTGCAAGAAGCAAACCCTACGAAATACAACACAAAGTAGTATCCGGACAGTTGGGAAGCAATATGGGACCAACAGCCATCACTTTGCAAGAAATGAAAAACTTATTGAAAGCCTTGATAGAACTTCCTCCCCTTGTCGATCCAATCGATCCCAACTTGACCGCCTTTGAAAATGCCAATGTTGTCCGAGGTTTTCAACTCTACAATGACTTTACTTTGACTCCCGGTTTCACAGGGCCAAACGATCCAACAGTCAACATAGCCGATATTACAGACTTCAAAGATTTTTACCGTTGCAAACAATGCCACGCATGGGATCGAAAAGCGAGATTTGCCTCCTATGTCAATAGAGCACCAAAAGTCACCCGTCCTGATGTATCTGATGTGCAGTTGACAGGAGCTAGCAGTATGGATATTTTGGTTCTCTTTGATAAAATCAAAAATACGGGCGGCGCAGCGGTTGACAGAACAAGAACCTCTGATGGAACCAATCCTGCATTGGGTGGCAACAATCACCCCGATTATGGCAAGATTTTAACAGACGGACAGATTTGGGACTTGGTGAAATTCCTCAAAGAAGGTGGAATTGATACTGATCAACTTTATACGGTCAATGTGACAGGCACTTATCCTACCGGAAGTAGGACATTTACCGACTTAGGCAAAGATGGTGACGCAACCATGGGTGATACGTTCTTCACAAGCAAATGTGCAACTTGCCATGGTGCAGATGGAACAACCATAGCTTTAGGCGGATCAACTTTGGGTAAATTCTTGCGCTCTAACCCGCATGAAGTTCAACACAAAATTATCTCTGGCCAATTGGGCTCCTCTATGGGACCTACCGCTGCTACTTTAGCAGACCTTAAAAACCTGTATAAAGCATTCAACAATACCGCAAAATATCCAAACTGATTGTTGATTTAAACTTAGAAAATATTGAAAGTTTTGTTTTAAGATTAGATAAAAACACCAATTGAAAAACAAAACTTTCTTATGTAAAAGGTTTAATGATTCTTAGTTTGATTTTCAAAACAAATAATAAAATCATGAAAAAAATACTAAAATATCTGATTGTAACTGTGCTGGGTTTGCTTACCTATTCCTGTTATTACGATCAGCTACCGGACGAAGACAATTTGCCTCTGCCCACGGGCGTATCTTTCCAAAATGATGTGCAAAAAATATTCAACATCAATTGTGTCAGTTGTCACAGTGGTTCACAAGCACCCGACCTGCGTTCAAGCAATTCATTTAATATGCTTACAAACGGAAACTATGTAGTGCCTTTTGACGCAGCCAACAGCACCTTATTCAAAGCATTAATTGGTCAAGGTGCCCCATTGATGCCACCGGCTGGTGCCTTGCGACAAGCAGACATAAACATTGTGCGTCAATGGATTGATGAAGGGGCACTCAACAATTGATTCTAAAAAAAATTATAACTTAAACAAATATCCATGAAACGTTTAATGCTCATCGTATTTTTTCTGATGGCGTTGCCACTGATAGGTTTTTCACAAGAAAATCAGGAAAAGGAAAAATACACAAAAATAAACCCACTGGTCAAAACCAAGAGCAAAATACAAAGGGAAGCCTTTGAAAGCACTGCTTTA
The DNA here is from genome assembly GCA_002790195.1 of Flavobacteriales bacterium CG_4_9_14_3_um_filter_40_17. GTDB lineage: Bacteria > Bacteroidota > Bacteroidia > Flavobacteriales > Flavobacteriaceae > UM-FILTER-40-17. Next base: position 10,722 of record PFUR01000065.1, on the reverse strand, counting down.
ATTGACAATCAAACCAATACCATTTACAAAAAAGGTACTTTAGAATTTGTCATGAATCACCGTTTTGGCTTAGTCAACGGAAGCCCTAAAGACAACGACCTTATTGGTATTTGGGGTGCTGCAAACATTCGCTTGGGGGTCAATTACTCTGTTACCGATTGGGCTACTGTCGGTTTTGGAACCACCAAAGACAGCCGTTTGCAAGATTTTAATTTAAAATTGGCTATCCTAAAACAAACCACGGACAACAAATTTCCGGTAAGTGTTTCTTATTATGGCAACTACACCGTCGATGCCAGGCGAAAGGAAAATTTTAGGCATACTGAAGACCGGTATTCGTTTTTCAGTCAAATCATTGTGGCAAGAAGATTCAGCCGAAACTTTTCATTTTTGGTTTCGCCCAGCTTGTCACACTTCAACGTGGTTGACAACAACATGCGGAACGATATGTTTGCTGTAGGTTTTGGCACACATTACAAACTGACTCCGCAAACATCTGTCATTGCAGAATACACACAGCCCATCAATACTTACACGTCCATGACACCAGATCCTGGGTTTAGCCTTGGTTTTGAATTTGTCACCGGATCACACGCTTTTCAGGTTTTTATCACCAATTACAAAGCCATTGTTCCGCAAAGAAACATTATGTTTAACCAAAACAACATGTTTGAAGGCGACTTCATGATTGGCTTCAACATCACTCGATTGTGGAATTTTTAAAACATTCTTAAAATGCACTCAGATTCAAAAGACACTAAAAAAATAAGCAGGCGTGGCCTATTGCCTTTGCTCGGAGGCCTTGCCCTGTTGCCTTGGTTTTCTCAAGCTGCAGAAAACAAAACAGCTTCAGATGATGAGGAATTTCAAATTCTTTTGAAGCCGGATGGTTCGACAGTAAAGGTGAACAATTCTGCGGTCAAAAATTCGCAGAAAGTCAAAGAAAATCTTTCTAATGCCTCCATGTTGGCATGGCTCAAAAAAAATTAACACAATAAATTGGAGAAATGAAAGATTCAAACAACCAAGAACAAAGACGCGAATTTATTCGCAAAGGATTCAAGTTTGGCTTAGTAGCTACCGCCGGCGGTGTATTGTTGACCAAATATCTCTCTACATCGGCTTCAGCCAGTGAAAGTGAAGAAATGGTCGAATTGATGACCACTGAAGGAGACTTGGTAAAAGTTCCCAAATCTGAACTTCAAGAGCATCACAATGCAAGTGCCTACAATCCACGAGAAGGGTTTGCTGACAAGAAATTTGTGATGGTAGTGGATTTGGCAAAATGCAAAAATGCCAGAAAATGCCAAGAGGCATGCAACAAAGGGCATTACATTACTGGTGAAAACGCATGGTTGAAGATTTATAAAATGCAAGAGAGCAAAGAAACATCACCCTACTGGATGCCAACACAATGCCAACACTGCGACAAACCGCCTTGCGTAAAGGTCTGCCCGGTGGACGCAACCTTCAAAAGACGAGACGGCATCGTGTTAATAGACAACGAAAGATGTATTGGATGCCGGTTTTGTATGGCCGCTTGCCCCTACTCTGTTAGAGTGTTTAATTGGGAAGAGCCCAAACAAGAAGAACAGGCATCGGCTGAGCCCTACACGCCCGATTTTTGTGGTAAGCCCAGCGTGAAAGGTACGGTAGATAAATGTGATTTTTGCCCGCATCAAACCATCAAAGGAGAAATGCCATTTTGCGTCAAAGCTTGCCCGAACGATGTTTTTGCATTCGGCGATATGTATGAAGATGCCGTAACCAATGGCAGTGGCACGACCTTCAAGCTCAGTGAGCTTTTAAAAGAAAGAGGTGCTCACCGATTGATGGAAAGTTTGGGTACAGAACCCAGCGTTTATTATCTCCCTCCGGTTGACCGAACAGATGATTTTGAAGTCGGCTTAGAAAACTACACACCCTATGAATCTGTTAAAAAAGACACTGAGTTATGAAAGATTACGATAAAATAGTGCAAGATTTAGCACCTAAAAAATTTGGTTTTTGGGGTAAAATTTGGGTAACCCTATTGTGTGTTATCGCTGCTTTTGCTATGTATGCCTACTACCAACAACTCAGTCAAGGCTTGGTGATTACACACATGCGAGATTATTCGCTTTGGGGTGTTTATATTTCAAACTTTGTCTTTTTTGTAGCCATCAGTTTGGTAGGTTCTTTAGTTACCGCTATCTTGAGATTGTCTGGTGCTAATTGGGCAACCCCTCTCACTCGAATCTCAGAAGTAATCGCCGTGGCCGCGATTGTTATGGCGGGTCTGACCATTATCATTGACATGGGTCGTCCTGAAAGATTTTATAACCTATTTATTCACGGTAGATTGCAGTCGCCAATTATCTGGGATGTATTGGTCATTACGACCTATCTTTTTATCAGTCTTTTGCTGCTGTTTTTTCCATTACTGCCCGATTTTTCAATTCTTAAAAAATATTTTAAAGATAAACCCAAACTGAGTAATTGGTACAATCGATTGTCATTAAAATGGAAAGGTGATGATCGGCAAGTCAAAATTTACAACAAATCTATTTATACCCTCTCAGTCTTGATTATTCCGGTAGCCTTCGGCATCCACACGGTTACGGCTTGGCTGTTTGCCACCACCTACAGGCCCGGCTGGGACAGTTCAAATTTTGGTCCCTATTTTATAGCCGGCGCTTTTGTTGCAGGTGCCGGAGCGGTAGTTTCTGTGATGTTCGTACTGCGCAAGGCATACCATTTAGAAGATTATATTACCGATTTCCACTTTGATAAAATGGGCAAATTATTGGTGCTTCTTTGCTTGGTCTATTTGTATTTTAATGTAAACGAATATTTAGTTCCGGCATACAAAACTACCGAAGAAGAAGCGGATCACCTCAAAGAATTGTTTGTCGGTGACTATGCGCCAATGTTTTGGATTGTCATTGTTTTTGGTTTGATTGTCCCTGTCATCGCACTTTTATTCAAAAAAGGACGAAAACCCTTGCCTGTATTTATCATCGGCTTGTTTGTCGTGGTGGGTGCTTGGTGGAAACGATACTTGATTGTAACGCCAACACTTTTACATCCGTTTTTACCTGTTGAGGGGGTACCAAAAGAATGGCATCATTATTTTCCTACAGGTCTCGAATGGACTATCACCATTGGTACATTGTCGGGAGCATTATTGATTATAACTTTGTTGTTCAGATACTTGCCTGTGATTCCCATCCATGAAACGATTGAAGAATTAGAAGCTAAACACCAACTTAAAGCACAAAAAAATGAAAAATAAAACCAAAATAGGCTTGACGATTGTTTTGTTTTTTTGTCTCTTTGGCAGTCAGCAAAACATATTTTCACAAGATTTGAAACCTGCCATTCTCGACGTACAATACCTCAAATCAGATGGCAATCCAAGCCTAAAAATAAGCGCAAAATACAGAGAAGACCGCGTGTTTTATCCCGCTACCGGATTGAATTTCACTATTTATAAGTCAATTCTTTTAGATGAAAAAGATGAATTAACGGAAGATTCTCTGATAGGAAGTGCCACGACAGATGAGGCGGGTTTGGCTCTATTCAATTTACAAAAAAATCAAATCAAATCCATCGGCAATACCTTTATCGTTCGAATCGAAAACAGCAGTGTATTTGAGGAAGATGAAGAATCGGTAATGTTTTCAGACGCAAAATTATCTGCCTCTATCGAACAAGAAGAAGATGGCAACTATATTACAGCTCAGTTGACTGATTCCGAAGATAATCCATTGGCCGAACAAAGTTTAAATGTATCGCTCAAGAGACTGTTTGGAAAAATGCAAGTGGGAGAAGATGAAAGCTATGAAACCGATGAGGAGGGTAAAATTTCCGTACAGATTTCAGACACCCTGTACAGCAAGAGTGGTAAGCTAAATTTTGAAATAAAATTGGATGAAAATGACGATTATGGCACAATAGTTGACAACTTAATTGGGGATTTTGGTGTGGCAATGGTCTCTAAGGATACGTTTGACAAACGCACCATGTGGTCACCACCCTCAAAAACACCACTTTTTGCTTTGATTGTTCCAAATTTGCTTTTGATTGGAATTTGGTTTACCTTGGTACTATTGCTCGTCAATTTGTTTAAAATCTATAAATCTAAATAATTCTTTTATGAAAACAATTTTTAAGTACTCTATTTTCATTCTAACAACCTTATTCCTAACTTCTGCTTTTGTATCAGAATTTCAAAACCCTTGGAATATTCCCGATAAATACAAAAAAATGAAAAATCCAACCGATTCCAGTGACAAAGAAGGATTGTTGGACGGTAAAGCTATTTTTGCTAAACAATGTGCTTCATGCCATGGAAAAAAAGGAATGGGAGACGGCTCTAAAGCGGCAACACTAAAAGGAGATTTAGGTGATTTTTCTGACCCTGAATTTTTCAAAACGCAAACTGACGGTGAGCTATTCTACAAAATTACAGAAGGAAAAGACGATATGCCAACCTTTAAGAAAAAAATTGCCAACGAAGAAGATGTTTGGTTGACAATCAACTACATAAAAACTTTGGCCAAATAGTAAGTCATTGTATTCATATTTAGTTGTAAACCGGGAGGCATCAAAAACTTTCCGGTTTTTTTATTTTCAGGAATAAACGCCATACAAGACAGCGAATAAAAAAACCACCTTTTCCAGATGGTTTTAATTTTATTAAAATTTGGTAGCTTATTTAAGTTTACCTATTACCAATGCAATTATCCCGCCCGTGATAGCTGTTGAGACCATCGTGATTAAAACATCCGCGATTATTGCAGTCCAATTCGGAGGCATCATGGCATACATGAAAAAATTCATGCTAACCGAAAAAAAGAACCCGATGGTGATACCCGCCAATGCACCGGTTTTGAAAACAGAAATAGCTGCCCATTTCAAAAAAATGTAAGCCAGCAAAAGCGAGTAGGCCAGACATCCAATGTAAATGAACAAGAGGTTTTCTTCGCCTCCTGTTGTGAAAAGGCTTGTGAAAAGAATACCATAAAACAACCACCCCAGAAGGAAATAGGCTACACTTCCGGCAATTCCTGAAACCAATAAGTTTTTCGCATTCATAATGTTAGAGTTTTAAGTTAATATGTAAATGCATGAAATTTTTAATACATACTTTTTGAATTTCACTTTTTTTAGCTTTGAAAGTATTTATTCTTTACTTTCGCAAAAAATAATCACCCTTAAAAATGGAAGTAAAAGACAGCAACGGCAACCTTCTCAATGATGGAGATTCCGTGACACTCACCAAAGATTTGAAAGTAAAAGGCTCTTCTATCACCCTTAAAAGAGGAACTATGGTCAAAAACATCAAATTGACAGACAACACAGATGAAGTAGATTGCCGCGTAAATAAGATGGCAATTGTTCTGAGAACCGAATTTTTGAAGAAGGCTTAATAACTATTTTTGCCCTGCAAATTTGAGTAAGGTTTGGTACAATAGGTGCGTGGGCAAACCCATGACATTAAAATAACTTCCCTCCAAACTTTTCACGCCTATCAGCCCAATCCAATCTTGTATACCATAAGCTCCGGCTTTGTCAAATGGTTTAAAACGACTGACATAGAAGTCAATCTCACGGTCGTCAAAATTTTCAAAAGTGACTTTGGTAACGTCATGAACGATAGTTTGTTCATGTATTGTTGTGAAACATACCGCTGTTATCACTTCATGGGTTTTACCCGACAATCGATGAAGCATTTGCGAAGCTTCTTCAGCCGAATTTGCCTTTCCCAAAGCCTCGTTCTTAAACCACACAATCGTGTCTGAAGTTATGAGCAATTCAGAGCCGGTTAAATCCTCAAAGGCAGTTGCTTTGCGTTTTGCTAAATAAATCGGAATTTCCTTTCCTTTTAAATCAGTTGAGAATACTTCTTCTACTTCCTTCAATCGGACGGTAAAAGGAATACCCAACTCCTTAAAAAACTGCTGCCTGCGCGGGGAACCGGAACCTAAGATGATTTGATATGGAAATTTTTCAAAAAAAGGGCTTACCATCGTTTTAGGTTGAAAATGTAATAAATCTAAAAAGTGCGTAAATTTAGCTTTTTAATTGATTCAAATTTTTGTTTTAATAAAAATCACCTCGCAGACAGCAAACAGCAACTGCTATAATAAAACATCAAATTGGCTTAAAAAGCTTCATATTTCACACGATAGAATTATCCCAAAATCTGACTTGCATGTTCTTTGGTCTTCACTTTTTCGATTACATCTTCAATTATTCCGTTTTCATCAATAATAAAAGTCGTCCGGTTGATGCCGTCGAATGATTTTCCCATAAATTTTTTAGGTCCCCAAACGCCATAAGCTTGTATAACGGTTTTGTCTTCATCAGCCAAAAGCGGATAAGGCAATTCGAATTTGGATTTAAAATTTTGCTGCTGCTTAGCTCCGTCTGCACTCACGCCCAACAAAAAATATCCTGCCGATTGAAAGCGTGCATAATGATCTCTGAGATTGCAGGCTTCAGCAGTACATCCGGGCGTATTGGCCTTGGGATAAAAAAATAACACCAATTTTTTACCTTTGAAATCTTTTAATGAAATGAGTTTGCCGTCTTGGTCTTTAGCAGTAAATTCGGGTGCTTTGTCCCCAACTTTTAATGTTGACATAATGATTAATTTTGTTTAATGTAAAGATATAAAAAATGAACAAAAAAGAAAGGATTGATTTTGTTATTGACACACTCGATAAAATCTATCCGGAAGTACCCATACCGCTTCGCCACCAAGACCCCTTCACTTTGTTGATTGCCGTGTTACTTTCCGCTCAAAGTACAGACGTTCGGGTGAATCAAATCACCCCTAAACTTTTTAAAAAAGCTGATAATCCATACGATATGGTTAAATTGTCAGTTGAAGAAATTCGAGAAATCATCAAACCAGTGGGGCTGTCGCCCATGAAATCGAAGGGGATATTCGGGTTGTCAAAAATTTTGATTGAGCAACACAACGGAGAAGTACCTCAAGATTTTGAAGCCTTAGAAGCATTGCCTTCGGTAGGGCATAAAACGGCAAGCGTGGTCATGTCGCAGGCCTTTGGCATACCGGCATTTCCTGTGGACACGCACATTCATCGATTGATGTACCGTTGGAATTTCAGCAATGGAAAATCGGTCGTGCAAACGGAAAAAGATGCCAAAAAGCTGTTCCCAAAAGCATTATGGAACAAACTTCATTTGCAAATTATCTGGTATGGCAGGGAATATAGCCCGGCGCGGGGTTGGAATTTAGAAAAAGACATCATCACAAAAACCATCGGCAGAAGAGAGGTTTTGAATGATTACTACCAAAAAATGAGTCCGAATCAACGGACTCAAAAAATCAATTAAGAACTAATTCAAACGAAACAACTTCGCAATTAAAAATTCTCAGTGCTTTGGAGTAAGCGAGAATAAAATCTATTGTTTCTTGTTTGGGTTGCAACAAATTTTGTGAAACAACTTTTTCAGGGGTGTAATTTTTTGTCATTAAGTTTTGGTTTGGTTAACGATAACTTAACGAGTTTTAAATTACTTTATTGTATCAGTCGGTTAAAATAACATTGTTTTTTTTAATTAATTTCCGAAGATTGATTAATGCATAGCGCATCCTACCCAAAGCTGTGTTGATACTGACATCCGTAACCTCCGATATTTCTTTAAAACTCAAGTCTCTGTAAAGGCGCATTTCCAAAACTTCCCGTTGGTCATCCGGCAATTGCAAAATCAATTTTCCTAGATCTACTTCTATTTGATCTTTAATCATTTGAGATTCAGCATGCCTACTCCCATCGGTTAAAACTGATAAAATATCAAAATCATCTTTAACTTTAAAAATAGGCATCCGTTGGTTGCGCCTGAAGTGGTCAATCACCAAATTGTGAGAAATACGAATAACCCAAGGCAAGAATTTACCTTCTTCGTTATAGTTGCCTTTTTTAAGTGTTTTGATGACTTTAACAAAAGTGTCTTGAAAAACATCTTCCGTTACATCTCTATCGAATACCTTCGAATAGATAAAAGCGTAGATTTTTTGTTTGTGTCGGTGGATGAGTTTTTCTAAAGCTACCTCGTCTCCAGAAATGTAATCTCGCACGAGTTCTGAATCAGTTAAAACTTTTGAAATCATAGCATTACTTTAGTTTAGTTTAGAGCAAAACGGCCTTTTCGTAAAGAAAAAACGCACATAAAAGTAATGACGGGCAATAAGCAGTGTTTTTAAATTTCGGTCAAATATAAAACATAAGTTTCATACTTTCAAAATATTTTGTTAAATTTTGTTTTTTAACAAACTTCAAACCGATGCTGATTAGGATACATTATCTTTGCAAAAAACTAAAAAAATGCCTGTCCTCGATCGTGAAATAGATCTGAAATCGCACATTACCATCCTCAAGGCAAACCTGCACAACCTCAAAAATATCAGTGTTGCCATCCCACGAAACAAGTTGGTGGTCATCACCGGGCTTTCCGGTTCGGGCAAGTCCTCTTTGGCTTTTGACACACTCTACGCCGAAGGGCAACGCAGGTATGTAGAAAGCTTGTCTTCTTATGCAAGACAATTTATGGGGCGGCTCAACAAACCCCAAGTAGAAGACATCAAGGGTATTTCGCCTGCCATTGCCATCCAACAGAAAGTGAATACCACCAACCCGCGATCCACCGTTGGCACAGCTTCAGAAGTATATGATTATCTAAAATTGATGTATGCCCGAATCGGCAAGACTTACTCGCCCATCAGTGGGAAAGAGGTGAAAAAACACACAGTGGAAGATGTAATCAATCACTTAAAAAAACTCGAATCCGGACGCAAACTACTGTTGCTCAGCCCAATTTTCACCGAAAAAGGGCGGACTTTGGCTGAAAAAATTAAACTTTTGGAAAGCCAAGGTTTTTCGCGTATCAAACTGGGTGATGACATAATCCGGATAGACGAAATAGGTATAATTCCTGTCAATCGCGAGGCTTTTTTAGTAGTTGACCGCATCATCGTGCGGCACGATGAAGATTTCTACAACCGCTTGGGCGATGCTATACAAACCGCATTTTTTGAAGGAAAAGGCACTTGTTTAATAGAAGATATTGAAGAAAAAAAATCTCAAACATTCAGCAACTTGTTTGAAGCAGACGGCATGCAGTTCATCATGCCTAATCCGCATTTATTCAGTTTCAACAACCCGTTTGGTGCCTGCCCAAGCTGCGAAGGTTTTGGTGATGTCATGGGAATAGACCCAAGCCTTGTCGTGCCGGACACCTCACTTTCCGTTTTTGAAAATGCCATTTTTCCGTGGCGGGGCGAAAGCATGAGCTGGTATCGCGACCAGATGGTTAACAATGCATACAAGTTTGAATTCCCCATTCACCGTCCATTCTTTGAACTCTCGGAAGCAGAAAAACAAATGCTTTGGGACGGCAATAAGTACTTTACAGGACTGCATACATTCTTTCAGCAATTGGAAGAAAAAAGTTACAAAATTCAAAATCGGGTTATGCTTTCGCGCTACCGTGGCAAAACCAAATGCCCAACATGCAAGGGTAAAAGGCTTAGGCTTGAGGCTGAATACGTCAAAATAGGAGGCAAATCCATCGGCCAATTGACAGAAATACCACTTTCAGAACTCTACCCGTTTATTCAAAATATCGAACTCACTATCTTTGAAAAGAAAGTAGTCGGTAGGCTGTTGAAAGAAATCGAAAGCCGATTGAAATTTATGATTGAAGTCGGATTGGAATACCTGACACTCAGTCGAAAATCGAATACACTTTCGGGTGGGGAATCACAACGCATCAATCTTGCAACTTCATTGGGAAACAGTTTAACCGGCTCGATGTACATACTCGACGAACCCAGCATCGGCCTCCATCCGCGAGACACGGAAAGACTCATTGGCGTATTGAAATCACTACGCGATTTGGGCAACACCGTCATCGTGGTTGAGCATGATGAAGACATCATGAAAGCGGCAGACCACATCATCGACATCGGGCCGGAAGCAGGCTATTTTGGCGGTGAAGTGGTGGCGGAAGGCAACTACGGACAAATATGCCAAGCCGACACGCTGACCGGTAGATACCTCTCCGGTCAATTAGAAATAGAAGTACCTAAACAACGCCGTAAAGCCAAAGGAGCCATCCGCATCATCGGGGCTCGAGAACATAATTTGAAAAACATCGATGCCACATTCCCACTCAATAACCTGACCGTGGTCACCGGCGTTTCGGGAAGTGGCAAGACGACTTTAATCAAGGACATTTTGTATCCGGCCATCAACAAGCATCTCAATGGAATCGGTGACAAACCCGGCGATTTTTCTAAATTGGAAGGCGATCTAAATAAAATTAAACAAATCGAATTGGTCGATCAAAACCCGATTGGCCGTTCTTCCCGTTCCAATCCGGTGACCTACATCAAGGCTTATGACGACATCCGCGAATTGTTTGCCAATCAAAAAAGAGCACAACTCAACGGTTTTTTGCCCAAACATTTTTCTTTTAATGTGGATGGCGGGCGTTGCGACACCTGCAAAGGTGACGGCGAAGTGACCGTAGAAATGCAATTCATGGCAGACGTTCATTTGACCTGCGAACAGTGTGGCGGGAAACGCTTCAAAAAAGAAGTGCTGGAAGTCACCTTTCAACAAAAAAACATCGACGACATCCTTCGCATGACCATAGATGAAGCCATTGCATTTTTCAAGATCCACGAACAAGACAAGATTGCAA
>PFUR01000034.1 GCA_002790195.1 Flavobacteriales bacterium CG_4_9_14_3_um_filter_40_17 | reverse complement strand
GGTAGAAGCCAAAAACAAAGCTGATATTCGATTCAAAATAGCCGAGCGCGTTGCACACATTTATGTGAAAAACGGCGAATTCATCCCAAAAGGAAAACCCATCGCTACTTTAGAGAATCAACTTTTATATAACCAGCTCAAAAGGGCTGAAATAGATTTTGAGACGGCCAAAAATAAATTTAGAGAAGAGAAAATTAGGTTTGGTTATGGAAAAGTACCTATCGAGAAAATGGACACGGTAATTCTACAAAGCCTCTACATTCGTACGGGATACCACAGCTCCAAAAACTTGCTCGAAAATGCCCGTATTCTATATGAGCAAACTTTTTTAAGAGCACCTTTTAGCGGTGTTGTGGCAAATCTTACTGCCAAAGAAGGCAACTTTATGACTTCTTCCGATATACTCTGCACCCTCATAGACCCCAAACAATTGGATGTTGTCTTTCAAGTAGCAGAAAATCAGTTGTCTTTTGTCAAATTGGGGCAGACAGTTACAATCAGTCCTTTTGCTGCACAAAGCAATTTGTTTGAAGGACGCATTACCGAAGTGAACCCCATGGTGGACGAAAACGGGCTGATTCGAATCAAGGCTACAATTGTGAACCAAGCCAAAGAACAAAACCTTTTTGACGGTATGAATGTAAGCGTTGTCATCAACAACCCTATGGGAGAAATGTTGGTGATACCCAAGACCGCTCTGGTACTCAGGTCGGGCAAAGAAGTCGTTTTTACACTGCAAAACGGGCAAGCAAAATGGAACTATGTCACCATCTTCGATGAAAACAGCGATTCTTACGCCATCAGTGAAGGTCTTCGTACAAACGACACGATTATTGTATCTGGAAACATGAACTTGGCTCACGATGCCAAAGTATCAGCAACTTTTTTACCTTCATTAGCCAAACAATAAAACGATGGTCAAATTTCTCATCAACAGACCCATCGCCGTTTTGATGACAACTTTGGCATTTCTGCTTTTGGGATTGGCTACCTCAGGAAGGTTGCCAACCGCCATGCTACCTGACATTGCCATACCCGAAATCACCGTACAACTCACTTACCCCAACAACACGGCGAGGGAAATGGAAACCAACGTTGTCCGAGTCCTGCGCAATCAATTGCTGCAAATCTCCAACCTCAAAGAGGTGAATTCTGAAACGCGAGACGGTTGGGCAACAATTCGCCTTTCCTTTGATTACGGAACTAATACAGATTTTGCCTTTATTGAAACCAACGAAAAGATTGATGCCGCACTCAATTTCTTACCCCGGGATTTAGAACGCCCGAAAGTCATCAAAGCCTCCGCGAGCGATATCCCGATTATAAATTTGGTGATTACTTTAGCCGGAGAATACTCCGATGAAAAATTTCTTGAACTGAGCGATTTCGTCGAAACGGTACTCAAAAAACGCATCGAACAATTGCCCGATGTGGCATTGGCAGACATGAGCGGTTTGGCAAAGCCCGAAGTGGTCGTCATGCCGGACATCAGAAAATTGCAGTCATTGGGAATCACCAACGAAGACCTGACAACCGCCATACAACAAAACAATTTTGAACTTGGCAATTTGTTGATTCAAAACGGCATTTATCAATACAACTTCAAATTCGCAAACCCGATTCGAAACACGGACGATATAAAGAATATTTTTTTAGAAATAAACGGAAAATTATTTCAACTCAAAGAGCTTGCCCAAGTGGTTTTACGTCCCGAAATTGAAAGAGGATTAGCCTATCACAACGGCAAAAGAGCCATCGTTTTAGCCGTTATCAAACAGTCAGACGCGCAGGTGTCTCACCTGAAAGAATCACTTTCAAACCTCATGCGTTCTTTTGAAAAAGATTATCAAAATTTACAATTTTATACGCTTCAAGATCAAAGCCAACTCCTAAAACTATCTATTGACAATTTAAAACAGAGCCTTTTGTTGGGTAGTTTCTTGGCAATCGTTATTATGTTCTTTTTTTTAAAAGACATCCAATCGCCTCTTTTGATAGCTTTTAGCATTCCCATATCTTTGGTCGTGAGCTTACTCTTCATGTTCCTTTTTGGCATGTCCATCAACATCATCTCACTTTCAGGACTAATTCTCGGTGTCGGTATGATGATAGACAATTCAATCATTGTCATCGATAATATTAATCAAAAATTAGATTCCGGACTAAATATAGTAGAAGCTTGCGCCAAAGGAACGGAAGAACTCATCACGCCGCTGTTGAGCTCTGTTTTGACAACCGTTTCCGTTTTTTTTCCTTTGGTTTTTTTGAGTGGTATATCCGGTGCCTTGTTTTATGACCAAGCACTTGCAGTAGCCATCGGGCTTTTTACCTCGCTCATTGTCTCCATTTTGTTGATTCCGGTGCTTTTCAAATTGATAAAAAACAAACGTTTCTTTAAGAATAAATGGTTTGCAACCAAAGGAAAAACCTTAGCCATAGAAGGTTGGTATGAACGTGGGTATCATTTTTTCTTTGAAAAAAAAGCGATTCTTTTAATCACTGTCAGCGGCTTTTTATTGTTAGGCATCATTCTCTTTTATAAAATGCCCTATGGCAAATTACCCGAATTCAAACAAACGGAAAGCGTCCTGAAAATAGATTGGAATGAAAACATCAACGTATATGAAAATCAAAAAAGAATTGATGAAATCATGAAAGACATCGAGCGGGTTGAGGTGTATTTTTCACAAACAGGCGAACAACAATTCCTGCTGAACAAAGAAAACGCCAAAAGCTTTTCCGAAGCAGAAGTGTATTTGAAAACAAACACTGTGGAAGATCTGGAAAGTGTCATTGAAAAATTGAAAAATAGATTGATGCATTACCCGGAAGTTGTATTTCAATTCAACCCGCCCAAAAACATTTTAGAATATATTTTTGGCAACGACAAAACGCAATTGAAGGCTACGATTTTTTCCAAAACAAACAGAGAAGTCCCTGCCGAAAATGCAATCCCCGAAATTGAATCAACTTTGGGATTTTCTATTCAAGAGCAAATACCCATCGAAAAATCGGCTTATATAGATGTTCTTCATGAAAACATGCTTTTATTCAATGTCGATTATGGCCAGCTAATGAGTGAGTTAAAATCCGCTTTTAACCAAAATAGAGTTGACAACCTCAAAACAGCTCAAAAATTCATTCCCATCAAACTCTATTACGGTCAAGAAGAAGTGGAAACAATTCTTGATAAACTATACGTAAAAAACAAAAATCAACAACTCATTCCCATGAGAAGCCTCGTTCGTATTACCAATGCAAATAAATACAAATCCATATTTGCAGATAGGAATGGCGAATATTTGGGTGTAAATTTAGCCGCTAACAACAACGAAGATAGACTGATAAAAACTATCTCCGAAAAATTTCATGAAAACAACTATTTAGGCGTAAGATTTTCGGGTAATTATTTCGATTTAAAAGAACTATCATCCGAACTCTCCATGGTGATTTTGGTGTCGTTATTTTTGTTGTACTTTGTCATGGCCGCACAATTCGAGTCGCTTTGGCAGCCTCTGATTATATTACTCGAAATTCCTATCGATTTGGGCGGCGCACTGCTTTTACTCTGGATTTTTGGAGGAACTATAAACATCATGGCCGCTATCGGGATTGTTGTCATGAGTGGTATTGTAATCAATGACAGCATCTTAAAAATTCACACAATCAATTCCTTTCTAAAAGAAGGTTTTTCAATGGAAATTAGTATAAAAAAAGCAGGTAAACTTAGGTTTAAACCCATTTTAATGACATCTTTAACCACGATTTTAGCTTTAGGACCGTTTTTACTAATTTCTGGTTTAGGTGCCGAACTTCAAAAACCACTCGCACTAACAGTAATAGGAGGCATGACTATTGGCACATTTGTTAGTCTGTATTTTGTCCCATTAATGTTTAGTTGGTTTTATAAATTTTTTCAAAAAGAATCCTCTTACGAAAAATAAATTCATCTAGTTATCAATTGTCTTAAAACCATGACATAAAGTTTTTTAAAATAATTTTTAGCCTTACCTTTGTTAGATTAAATAAAAATAAGAAAACAATTTTTTTCATTCATACCCAATGACCATTACCAAGAAAAATATTTTAACCGCTCTTAGTTCGCTCTCTTTGCCCGGCCAAGGAGGCAATATTGTCGATGACAAAACCGTAACCAATGTTGTTTGCTTTGCGGATGAAGTAGTTGTAGACCTCAAACTTTCGACGCCTTCCCACCACATTCGCCACCGGTTGGAAAGCGATATCAAAAAATTATTAAACGAAAAATTTACGGGAATTTCCAGTTTACAAATAAATGCGAAGATAGAAGTGCCCGACAAGCCACAAATCAAAGGCAAAGACATACCCGGCATTCAAAACATTATTGCCGTAGCCTCAGGAAAAGGCGGTGTGGGCAAATCAACCGTTACGGCCAACTTAGCGGTCACGCTTGCCAAAATGGGATTCAAAGTAGGTGTATTGGACGCGGATATTTATGGGCCGTCTATTCCACTCATGTTTGATGTGGCATTGGAAAGGCCGTTGTCTGTTGAAATCAGTGGTAAATCTTTGATGAAACCGGTTGAAAACTATGGCGTGAAAGTGCTTTCCATCGGATTTTTCACCCAGCCTGACCAAGCAGTAATCTGGCGCGGTCCGATGGCTGCTAAAGCACTCAACCAGATGATTTTTGATGCGCATTGGGGCGAACTCGACTTTTTGTTGATAGACCTTCCGCCCGGTACAGGAGATATTCATCTATCCATCATGCAGTCGTTGCCCGTCACGGGGGCGGTTGTCGTGAGCACGCCGCAAACAGTAGCTTTGGCAGATGCGCGAAAGGGCGTTGCCATGTTCAGACAAGAGAGTATTAATGTACCCGTTTTGGGGATTATTGAAAACATGGCTTATTTTACGCCCGCCGAATTGCCGGACAACAAATATTACATTTTCGGACAGCATGGAGCCAAACACTTAGCTGAAGATTTTGACATTCCCTTTTTGGGCGAATTGCCTTTGGTACAAAGCATCCGCGAATCAGGCGATGTAGGCCGTCCGGCCGCATTGCAAGAAGGAACGGAAGTCGAAAAAGCGTGTACCCGAATCACTCAGAATGTGGTGGAAGAATTGGTCAATAGAAACCGCGATTTGCCACCTTCAGAAGCAATCAAGATAACCACGATGGCCGGTTGTGCGGCCGTAAAAAAATAAAAAATGAGTCCAGAAGAAATTAAGGAACAAGTCGAAAAAGCTTTGGACGAAATCCGTCCCTATCTCCTCAACGACGGCGGCAATCTTTCCTTGGTCGGCATTGACGACGATTTGACGGTCAGAATACGGTTAGAAGGCAATTGTGTAAGTTGCCGTATCAACCACATGACCATGCGGCTTGGTGTAGAAGAAACCATCAAAAAACATGTTCCCCAAATCAAAGAGGTAATCAACGTAGAGTAGTTTTTACAAATCATTAGTGCCAATTTTTAAAGATGTAGTGAACATTTTGTATTTGCATTTTTTTGTTTAAAAAGCAATTGGCTAATTCATCCGTAGCGAGGAAGTAAATGAGTTGAATTCTATTATCATCCAACACGAATCATAACAATTATCAATTAATGAAATATACAACCTTACCTAACACAGACATCAAAGTAAGCAAAATATGTTTGGGCACCATGACTTGGGGCCAACAAAATACGGAAAGTGAAGGCCACGAACAAATGGATTACGCATTCAGTCAAGGTGTTAACTTCATCGACACGGCGGAGCTCTATTCAGTACCCGGACGCAAAGAAACGAGTGGTTCTACTGAGCGGATTATCGGTGCTTGGCTAAAAAAAACCGGAAGACGAGGCCAAGTAATCTTGGCGACCAAGGTAGCAGGGCCAAATGCCGGGCTGGCTTATATACGCGAAAACCTGGGATTTTCGAAAGCGGCCATTGCCGATGCACTCAACAAAAGTTTGACTCATCTGCAAACCGACTATATCGATTTGTACCAACTGCACTGGCCGGAGCGCAAAGCTAATTTTTTTGGCAAGTTGGGTTACGAACACGACCCGAATGATCCTTGGGAAGATAACATCAACGAGGTTTTACATACGTTAAACGGCTTTGTCAAAGACGGAAAAATCAGACACATCGGTTTGTCCAACGAGACACCCTGGGGTGTCATGCGCTTTCTTGAAGAAGCTAAAAAAAATACCGAATTGCCCCGCGTGCTGACCGTACAGAATCCGTATTCGTTGCTTAACCGAAGTTATGAAATCGGTATGGCAGAAGTTTCAATGCGATCAAAAGTAGGTTTGTTGGCTTATTCTCCTTTGGCGTTTGGTGTGTTGAGTGGTAAATACATAGAAGGCAATCCCGAAAACGGGAGGGTCAACTTATTCCCTCAACTATCTCGATACAATGGAATTCAGGCTCGGTTGGCGACGGCTAAGTATTTTGAACTCGCACAAAAAAACGGTTTAAGTTTAGCTCAAATGGCTTTGGCCTACATCAACACACAACCATTTTTGACCAGTAACATCGTAGGGGCAACATCTCTGGTTCAACTCGAAGAAAACATTGGCAGTATTGATGTTGATCTCAGCGAAGAGGTTCTTAAAGGAATACAAGAGATTCATCTGCAACATCCCAATCCGGCGCCTTAGAAGTTAGGTGATTTGGGAAATTATGGGGACATAATTTGCCAATAAATTGAACTTTTTTTGCTTTGAGTTTAAGATTTGTACAGGATATTCAAATTTTATTCATGATTTCGTTTGTCTTCGAGCAGGCTATAAATCTTGAAGAGTATGTAAAGGCGTAAAGAAGTTTACATGCTTGAAAACCACTATTTGTTGAGGTTCACATCTAAAAATTACTTTTTTAGTGGTGGATAAAAACTTTAACCGCTAAAAAATGTAGAATCACACAAAGTAATTCCCAAAAATATTGGTATAGTAATAAGCGCATAACTTTACGTCTCTATTATCATTGAATAATCCCACCTTATTATTTACTTTGTCTGTTTTTTATACAAGCAAAAAAAATCCATTCCACATTATCGGTATATGAGATTGGACAGCGGATGTTTGTATGTTAATAACCTCAAACTTGTTTTGCCCTTTGCCTTAGCCCCGATAGCAGCGGCATCCCCACGCCAAAAGTGTGGGATATAGCGGATAGCGGGAAATAGCTCCTGATAATTTACCAAGCTGACTTAAACTGCTCAAGCATGCGTACGTCGTTTTCGTAGAACATGCGGATATCACCGATTTGGTAGAGCAACATGGCAATGCGTTCGATGCCCATGCCGAAAGCAAAGCCGGAATAGACGGTGGGGTCAATTTTGCAATTTTCGAGCACATTCGGATCGACCATGCCACACCCCATGATTTCGAGCCAGCCGGTTCCTTTGGTGATGCGGTAGTCAGTTTCGGTTTTCAGGCCCCAATAAATATCTACTTCCGCGCTAGGCTCGGTAAACGGAAAATAGGAAGGGCGCAAGCGGATTTTAGACTTGCCGAACATTTCTTTGGTGAAATAAAGCAGGGTTTGTTTGAGGTCGGCAAACGAAACGTCTTTGTCGATATAAAGCCCTTCGACCTGGTGAAACAAGCAATGCGAGCGGGCAGAAATATCTTCATTCCTGTAAACGCGGCCCGGTGAAATAGTCCGGATGGGTGGTTTGTTATTTTCCATATACCGCACTTGTACGGAAGAAGTGTGGGTACGGAGCAAAATATCGGGGTTGGTTTGCAGGAAAAAAGTGTCTTGCATGTCGCGTGCCGGGTGGTATTCGGGCAGGTTGAGCGCGGTGAAATTGTGCCAGTCGTCTTCGATTTCAGGGCCTTCGGATACGTTGAACCCGACCCGGGAAAATACCTCAATAATTTGATTTCTCACCAACGAAATCGGATGTCTGGCGCCGAGCGGAACCGGATATCCGGGACGGGAAAGGTCAGATTGCGATTCGGGTCGATTTGTTGTGCTCCCAAGTTGATTGTTGCCTTCTTTAATCTTTTCTTGAACTTGGCTTTTGAGTTCGTTCAATACCTTTCCGAATTCCTTCTTCTCGGCGGGCGGGATGGTTTTGAAGTGTTCAAACAAATCGTTGAGTATCCCTTTTTTTCCGAGAAAACGTATGCGGAATTGTTCAATTTCTTCGGCTGTTTGGGCGGTGAAAGCGGAGACTTCCTCGGTGTATTTTCTTATTTGATTTATCATAATTACTGGCAATATGGATGGCAAAAATAAGAATAATTTGGGGCATTTAACTGCCTATCTCAGATTGTGTAAAAACATCGCCGGCTATGCTGTTTCATTTTTTATCCGCTCGATTAAGTAGTCAGGTGCTGAGACTGGTTTCCCGTTGTGCATATTGACAAAAACCAACTGTGTATTTGCCTTGCTGCAAAGTACTTTTTGCTCGTTGAAGATTTCATAATCAAATTCGATGCGGACAGTGGGTGTTTTTTTAAGATAAATTTTAACCGTTATATTCTCATCGTATGTCAGCGGTTTTAAATACTGTATGTTTAATGAAATTACGGGCAGCATGATGCCATCTGCTTCCATTTTTTTATAGGAGAAACCCAGCGAACGTAGCCACTCAACACGTGCAACCTCAAGATATTGCGGGTAGTTTCCGTAATAGGCGTAACCCATTTGGTCGGTTTCCCCATAGCGAATTCGTAGATTTATTTCTTTTATCATCGTTTGTTATTCCAAAATTGTTTACTTTTAAACATTCGTATATTCCGAAAAAAAAACAATAAATTCAAGTCTGTTTGATTTTTTTATTAACTTTTTTGTTCACATATTTGTCAACCCAAAATTAATCGATTTACAAGAATCGAACGTATAGCTAACTTAACTAAAAACCATAAATTTAACCGAAAGAATGAGTGTAACTGCGCAATCAGTTTGGGAAAATTGCCTGTTGTTTATAAAAGACAATATTAATCCACAAGCTTTTAAAACTTGGTTTTTGCCGATTGTTGCAGTTAAGCTAACCGACAACGCATTGAGTATTCAGGTTCCGAGTAAGTTTTTTTACGAGTGGTTGGAAGAGCATTATGTAAAGATTCTCAAAATAGCCTTGACAAAAGAATTGGGAGAAAATGCGCGATTGGTTTATGTAATCCGGATGGAAAACACCTACGGAAACAAACAACCTTTTACTGAAAAAATCCCAAGTTCGCAAAGACAGCATGCCATGCAACCACAGGAAGTAGAAATGGCTGTCAGAAACAAGGATCCTGAATTGAGGAATCCTTTTGTCATCCCCGGTATTCGAAATCTTAAGATTGAATCTCAACTCAACCCAACCTATAATTTTGAAAACTTTTTGGAAGGTGATTCCAATAGATTGGCACGTTCTGCAGGTATCGCCGTGGCTAATAAACCCGGTGGGACTTCTTTCAATCCGTTGCTTATTTTTGGCGGTGTAGGATTGGGTAAAACACATTTGGCACACGCCATCGGTGTTCAGATAAAAGACAAATATCCTGAAAAAACTGTTTTATATATTTCTGCGGAAAAGTTCACGCAACAGTACATCGAATCGGTCAGGAAAAACACCCGGAATGATTTTGTTCATTTCTACCAAATCATTGATGTGTTGATCTTGGATGACGTACAGTTTTTATCCGGAAAGGCCGGGACCCAAGATGTTTTCTTCCACATATTCAATCATTTGCATCAAAATGGCAAACAAATCATATTGACCTCAGACAAAGCGCCAGTTGACATGCAAGACATTGAGCAACGTTTGCTTTCCCGGTTCAAGTGGGGCTTGTCGGCAGAGTTGATGACCCCTGATTTCGATACCCGGGTTTCTATTTTGCAAAATAAACTCTACCGGGATGGTGTCGAAATGAATGACGACATCATCGAGTATGTCGCCAAACACATCAAATCGAATATACGCGAGTTGGAAGGGGCAATCATTTCATTGATAGCACAGTCATCTTTCAACAAACGCGAAGTGACCTTGGAATTGGCAAAACAAGTGGTAGAAAAATTTGTCAAAAATACCAAACGTGAAATTTCAATCGATTATATACAAAAAGCAGTGTGCGATTATTTTCAGATGGATTTGGAAACGCTTCTTTCGAAAACCAGAAGAAGGCATATCGTTCAAGCCCGTCAATTGGCCATGTTCTTTGCAAAGAAATACACCAAAACATCATTGGCAAGCATCGGATCGCAAATCGGCGACCGCGATCATGCCACGGTTCTTCACGCTTGTAAAACCGTTGACAACCTCTACACCACAGACAAACAGTTTAGAAAATATGTGGATGATTTAAACAATAAATTTACCTTCTAAAGACGTTTTGAAAAAGACGAAAATCTTAATGGTTTGTTTGGGAAATATTTGCAGATCGCCTCTTGCAGAGGGAATTTTGAAGTCGAAACTACCTGAAGATAATTTTTATGTGGATTCGGCGGGTACAGCCTCTTATCATGTTGGCGACAAACCCGATTCAAGATCGATTAGCATCGCTCAAAAAAACCATATTGACATTTCTACCTGCCGCGGAAGGCAATTCAAAACTACTGATTTTGAATATTTTGATTATATTTATGCGATGGATTATGCCAATTATAAAGATATTTTAGCTTTGGCACGGGATGAGCAGGATGTTGTGAAGGTTGATTTACTTTTGAATGTTTTGTTTCCGGGAGAAAACATTGAAGTTCCCGATCCGTACTACGGAGGGACTGTAAACTTTGAAGAAGTGTATCAATTGTTGGATAAAGGATGTGACGCTTTGGTTGAATTTTTGAAACATGGATAAGCTCAATTTTACCGGAAAATTATATTTAATTCCGACAACGCTCGGCGAAATCGAACCGCTGAATGTGTTGCCGTTATCGGTCAAAAAACTTGTTGAAAATTTAGATACTTACGTGGTAGAAAACGAAAAATCTGCCCGGCGGTTTATCAAAAGTATATCGCCAAATACGGTTCAATCTAAACTTCAAATCAAGATTATTCAAAAATTTTCAGCAGACCCGCAATTGCCTGTTTTTTTGAAAGATGCTTGGCAAAAAGGAATCCACATAGGCCTCTTGTCTGAAGCCGGTTGCCCTGCCGTCGCCGATCCCGGAGCCAATGTTGTCGGGCTTGCGCACGGGTTGGGTGTGCAAGTGGTTCCGATAGTCGGCCCAAGTGCTATCGTGTTGGCATTGATGGCATCAGGCATGAACGGGCAGAATTTTGCTTTCAACGGGTATTTACCGGTGGACAAAACCAAACTCAAAATCGTGCTCAAAAAATTAGAATCAAAAGTGCTTTCAGAAAATCAAACACAGATTTTTATGGAAACTCCTTACCGCAACAACAATTTTTTAAAAGAACTTATCCAAACGCTACATCCGCAAATGCTGTTGTGTGTCGCTGCCGACATCACTTTGCCGACAGAATGGATTCGGACTGACAGCGTATCCAATTGGAAAAAAAATACAGAAAATCTACACAAAAGGCCGGCTATTTTTCTAATTTACCACAACAAATAAAAATTGAGCCGTGAAATTGCTATGAGCACGCAAAAGAATCCTAATCTGTTGCTGATATTTTGATGAGCTGTTTGTTTTTATTGTTTCTACCCGCCAAAATCAACTCGTTTCCGTTTTTAGTCAACAGACCTTTTGCTACGGCGAAAGGCATTTGATTTACATCTCCATCGACAATCTCTTGGTGGGTAAAATTGCCGTCTTCATCCAAGACAATGGCATACAAATTCATTTTTTTACTTCTTTTCTGTTTAAACAGTATTCGGTTGTTGTTCAGTTGTTTAACCTCATCAGAACAGTTAATCAAAATATAGTTTTTGTCGTTGTGCGCGAACGAAGAAAACGATTCTCTACCACCATCCAATGTCTGTGCTTTGTTGATGTTTCGCGCCCAAACCAATTTGCCGTCTTCTTTTATGCGCAGTGACACGATGTCGTAATAATTGAGAACGGTTGACCAAACGCCTCCCATTCCGTAGCTTACATAGACTTGTGTAACAAAAAACTCTTCGGCATTCAGTATGATGTCTCCATTGCTAAGCTTGAAAGCACCTCTATAAACCAAATTTCTCAATTCTTTTTCCTTCTTCTCTCCATATTTGTCAATCATAAATTGTTCGGTAAACGGTGCAAACGAATTGTGTTTTATTTCAAAAGTATTCGGGTCTATTTCAAATCGGCAAACACCTTTGTACCGCCAATCGTTGAGCTCCGAATAAAAACCGATGTACGAAAGTTGATCTCCTCCATTTATCGCCATCAACGAACCGATAAACTTATCTTCAGATTTGAAACTGAGTTCTTTCTTTTCATCACCCAACATATAATAAATTTCGTAATGATAGTTCGATTTGTTCTCTTTTTTGGTCAATCGGCTATCGTTTTCAAACACTTTTGCCAACAAATAAACCCCTCCGCTTGCATCATCAACCTCAATATTGTCCAGCTCAAAAAGCCTGTCTTTTATGTCCCTTGTAAAGACATACTCGTCGGTTTTTTTAAAATCCTTGTCAAAAACATAGATTAGGTGGGTTTCTTGTTCTTTGTCTTTCAAGTCGAAAGAAACACATACAAAGTTTTTGTTGCGCGAAAATTTGACATCGTTATAAGCATCCGTATCTTTTTAATTGAAATTAAAAAAAGAAGAATTGTTATGCTCAATGTCATCACGGGTTATCAATGCAGAATGGGTAAAATTCAGTCGATCGAGGTCCGAAGTGTACAGATTTACTTTCCATGTTTTAGTTGCTTTATCGGAATCTACGGATATCAGATAAATTTTTCCGTCAGCAACTTTCAACCCTTTCAATTGATACTCGCTGTGGGGCAATTCAATTTTCCCCAAGGTTTTCAGTTGGTTGTCATAATGTTCCAAATAATATCCGGAAATATTAGCGGAAAGTCCCGAATAAAACGCTCGGACACTAACCAAACCGCCGTACCCGTCTTCCTCTGCAAAAACAAGTTCGGAACGGTTTTTTTCATCTTGAAAAATCCCGCTTTTTTGAACAGTCAGCCCTACTTGTGCTTGGATAATTTGAATACAAAAAAATAAGGTGAAGGTAATTTTGTTAATCATAACTGATAGGATTAAGTGTAAAGCATGAAACTTTGAAAACATGAAAACAAAAATATAATAACTACAAATCTTTTTATAAAAATAGGGTAAAAAGATAAAACCCCCGCTCCCGCGCGAGTCCTCTCGCGTGGTTTTGTTCATGTCAAAAACCTGGCTTTCATAAAATTGTAAGAAAATAATTTATTAGTTTT
>PFUR01000040.1 GCA_002790195.1 Flavobacteriales bacterium CG_4_9_14_3_um_filter_40_17 | reverse complement strand
TTTTAAGGACTTCAAATCGTTTCTCCTCAAAGGAGATATTATCAATTTGGCTACTGCGGTTATCGTGGGTGGAGCTTTCGGTAAGATTGTCGCGTCGTTTACCAATGATGTGCTGATGCCACCAATCGGTATATTGCTGGGCGGCGTGAATTTCACCGAACTTAAATTAACACTGAAAGAGGCTGTTGGAGAAGTGACCGCCGTGACCATCAATTACGGAAGTTTTATCCAGACCGTCATCGACTTTGTCATCATCGGTTTTTGTATTTTCATGGTTTTAAAAGCGTATGAACGCACCCAGAAAAAAGAAACTCCGGCTCCGGCTGCTCCCAAAGGCCCTACACAAGAAGAATTGTTGGCAGAAATCAGAGATTTGCTGAAAAAAAAATAAAACATCTGATTACACCGCAAAAAAGCCCGTCAAATTTTAGGAGTTGACGGGCTTTTTGAATTTAACTAATATAATGTCAAGGGAAGAGACTCGCTAATCCTTCCTTCGAAGTCAATTAAAAAAAGTTTTGTCTCAACGGGATCTGGTCTGCCTAAATAAGACGGAAACATTGATCCGTTTGAAAGTTTATTAAAAATCAATTCGGTTTTATTGCTGTTCACAATCACAGAGACACCCGGTCCGCAATCTGCATTACATACAAAAATGAGGGCATTAGCAGGAATTACGGTTGTATTTATAAGATTTTCACCTGTTAGTGTTAGGACATCAAACAAGCGATAAACAGGTTTATCGAGTGATAAAAGTTTTGGCGAATTTTCAACTTTTATATCAATGTCTTTATCGAAAAGAATTCTTTTATTACCCTTTGTGAAAACCAATTTATAATTTTGGTTTGTAATTATGCCCTGTGGAATTCTCGCATTGATTACTGATTGTACTTTTTCTTCAATAACAGTTCCATCAACGGGCTCAAAGACAACGACATCTTTAACATCAACTTGGTCAATAATAAGGGGAAATTTGGTTGACCCACTTTCGAGAAATAATTCAGTATCTTGGTCATTAGGATTCATGTAGTAGCTCGAAATAGTTAGGTCAGCATTTGCAAAAAAACGCAGACTCTGTGAAAAAATAGTTAACCCAACACCTATAAATTCAGGTTGATTTGTTAAAACTTTATACGTAGCGGGGGTTCCTGTTTCAGAAGTGACAGTATATATTATTTCATTGTTAAAATTTTGAGAGATGCCTGAAGCAGGAGAAACACTTGATTTAGCAGAAATAGTAATTTCGGGTACTAGACTGGTCAAATCTATCCCAGGTGTCGTCAAAATGATGGTTCTGCTCACTTCGTCAATTTCAGCGTCAATTGTTTTAATACCATTAGAAACTTTGAAGGAAAGTATTTTGTTTTCAGAACTTTTGTTCGATACCTTTACTTCATATACTGCTTGCGTCCCATCTTCAGCGGTTACTTTATAGTTTACAGGAAAATTAAAATTTTGGGGGACGTTCGGTAGTGGTTGAATCGTTGCCTTGTCTGAAAATTGAATGGCAGGAGTTAATGATTCGAGATTTTGAACATCAACTAAATCAAATGTAATTTCTCTGTTCTGTTGATTGATGATAGCACTTTTGTTTTGCCCATCGATTTGAAGAAGAAAAGAAATAATTGCTTTTTCACCGCTGAGTTTTGGGCTATCGTCTCCTGAAGAGCAATTGGCGAAAAAAAATAACCCTAGACAATAAAAAAATATTTTTCTCATAATTCGTTTGTATGTGTGATTAAATCAATAATATTCTCAAGTTAAATTTTGAATAGCAATATACTGAGAAAGGCACATTTTGGATGACTAAAGCGTAAAATAAACCAACATATATTAACTCATTTTTTTGAAGTGTTGCATTGTTCCTTACCATAATACAAATTGTGTGCTTTTAATTTAAAAAAGAAAATTGTTATAAATATTCAGCTATAGAAACTGAAAGAAAAGTAATGATTATAGCGATTGTATAAAACACGAATACGTTTCTGGCTTTATTATTTTTGTTTTGTTCCACTTCCAAATTTATTTTACAAAATTTAAAAAACCAAAAAATAAATCCACCAATCTCAGCTTCAAAATCAAATCTAGATCCCATAAATAAAAAAGAATTTGTTATTCATTTTTTTAATTTTTTACAAAATTTTCTTACTAAAAATTCAACCACAAGCAAAACTAAAAAATAATTCCAAAAATTCATTCTACTCTCCAAAATCTTATTTTTCAAAAAAGAACAGTATTTTTACGAACTTAAAATATTTTATCCCTTTTATAGTTTATACAAAAACCGCTAAAGACCAAACTGTTTGAAAGATTTCCTACGTCATATTTTACTCATTTTACTGGTGTTCGCAGGAGCGTGTTCGACCAAAAAAGATGCCTTTTTAAATCGCAACTTCCACGCTTTGACTACCAAATACAACGTGCTTTACAACGGTAAAACCGCTTTTGACGAAGGGCGTTTGAATATTGTAGAAGCTTATGAAGACAATTTTTGGGATATTTTACCAATCGAACGGCTTCAGGTTTCGGAAGAAATCCTATTTCCCAACCGGCAACCCAAAAACAAAAACTTCGAACTAGCAGAAGAAAAAGCCACCAAGGCCATACAAAAACACAGCATGAACATTGCCGGGAATGAAAAAAATCCGCAAATGGACGAGGCTTTTTTGTTGCTCGGCAAGGCGCGCTACTTCGACCAACGTTTTGTGCCTGCGCAAGAGGCGTTTAATTATATTTTGTACAAATACCCGCAAAGTGATAAAATTGCCGAAGCCAAAATATGGCGTGAAAAAACCAACATTCGCCTCGAAAACGAGCAAATTGCCATCAAAAATTTGGAAAGATTGCTCAAGCAAAATGAGCTTAACCGCCAAGATTATGTGGATGCCAATGCATTTCTCGGTCAAGCATACATCAAGCTCAACAAAATCGATACGGCAACAGCCTATCTCAAAGAAGCAGCTTTCACCACCAAAAATCACTACGACAAATCGCGCTATTTGTTTATTTTGGGGCAATTGTACGAAAACCAACAACAGTTGGACAGTGCAGACATGGCCTTCCGGGAAATTCTTCGAATGAAACGAAAAGCACCCCGCATGTATTGGGCGCATGCACAAATCAAATTGGCGGAACACTTCGATTATGCAAAAGGGAACGATGTGGAAAACTTGAAAGCATTGACCAAACTTGAAGAAAATAGAGAAGCAAGGCCTTATTTAGACAAAATTTTCTACCGCATCGCAGAGTTTCATAGACAACATGATTCGCTTAGTCTTGCCGAAAAATATTATAACAAATCATTGCAGGAAGAAACACCTGATAAGTATTTGAAAGTACTTGACTATCAAATGTTGGGTAATTTTCGATTCGATCAAGCTGAATATCTGCAAGCGGGTTTGTACTTTGACAGCACTTTGGTTAATATGGATCAAAAGACCTTGGCCTATTTTCGCATGAAACGAAAACGCGACAACCTCGAAGATGTCATTAAATTTGAAGCCTCTGCCCAAGTTAATGACAGCATACTCAATTTGACCAGTCTGAGCGAAGACGACCGAAAAGAAATATTCCAAAGCTTAATCGACTCGCTCAAAGCAAAAGTAATTGCCGAACAAAAAGCAGCCAAAGAATCAGAAAATATTGCGCTAGACAGGGAAAGCTTTTTGGGATTAGACAATCAAAACCGGCAAGCTGCGAGTTCGAGTTTTCAGTTTTATGATCAAACTGTGATGGCACAACAAAGAATGGATTTTAGAGTCAAATGGGGCAACCGCAACCTGTCTGACAATTGGCGGTGGAAGGACCGAGGCGCATTTCAGCCACAAGATAAAAACCTACAAGCTTCTCAAACCGGAGAAAACGAAAACAACTTTTCCGGAGAAATATACCAAGTTTCCTACTATACTGATAAAATCCCGACAGACCCGCATGTTATTGACAGCATTGGCAAAACGCGAAATGAAGCTTATTATCAATTGGGCCTGATTTACAAAGAACGTTTCAAAGCCTATCCGGTTGCCGCCGACCGATTGGAAATACTTTTGACTAATGAGCCGGAACAAAAATATGTAGTCCCCGCCAAATACAATTTGTATCAGATTTACAGAGAAATCAATCCCGCCAAAGCCGAAGATATCAGAAAAGACATTTTGGTGAATCATCCAGATTCGAGGTTTGCAGAGATTTTGAAAAATCCCAATGCGGTTTTGTCGGCTAATGCAGACAGCCCTGAGTCGGTTTACAACAAACTTTACGAGTTCTACAAAAACCAAGATTTCGTAAGTTTAGAAACCAGACTAAACAAAGCCTCACTCAATTATATCGGCGATGATATGGTGCCGAAGTTCCAATTGCTCAAAGCCCGCACTTTAGCTAGGCTCGATGGTTTGGAAGCGTATCAAAAAAGTTTGGAAAATCTATCGGTCGATTATCCGAACAGCCCCGAAGGCAAAGAAGCTGCCCAATTGTTGACGAAGGGTTTTGGCGACATCCCGAAAAATGAATTTGCGTTTGACACTATTCAAGCAACTTGGAAAACCTTGATTCCATTCAAATTAGGAGATTCTCTGTTGCTCAAAAAACAGAAAGAAATCATCTTGAAAGCCATCGACACACTACGATATGACTATCTTTTCGTAACGGAGGACGTTTATGACCGCAACACCCAATTTTTGGTTATCCACGGATTTAACAGGCCGACTGCGGCGCAAGGATTTACGGAACTTCTGCAAGTAAACAAAGATTTTAAACTGCGCTTGCAAAACCCGATTTACATCCAATCGAAGCATTATGAAGTCATCCAAATTTACAAGAATTTAGAGGCCTATCTCAGAGAATTTGACAAGCTGTTGTTTACGGCTAAAAATTAAGGCTTAAAATAAATTAAATTTTTATATTTGCTGTCCACCGAATGATTTGATAATGAGCAGATTTAATTTTTCAACTCCGACCCCAAATTTTAAATAATATGTTTAGTGAACCAAAAAAAAAACAAAGCATGCTCCCAAGCCTGAGTAAGCCCAACACCATCAGTGAAAACACCTCTTTGACAGGTGATTTTTGTTCAGAATCCGATTTACGAATCGATGGTAAATTGGAAGGAACCGTCAAGACAACCGGAAAGGTTGTCATTGGCAAAAGTGGATTTATCAAAGGAACGGTCGATTGCACTCAGGCCGATTTTGAAGGAAAATTCAGTGGTAACTTGATTGTTTCAGGCCTATTAACACTGAAGTCATCGTCACATGTGTCTGGCGAAATAGTGATAGGAAAACTGGCTGTCGAACCCGGCGCATCCATCGATGCGGCTTGTAAAATGAAAGGAAGCCTGAAGGCTATGACCAATGAACCATCAAAAATTACCAAAGAAAAAGCCGTCTAACCGATGGCTGTACCTCATTAGCTTCGCCTCTCAGATGGGCATTACCATTTATGTTTTTATTTGGATAGGCAAAAAACTTGACTTGTATTTTGAATACGAGCATAGAACTTTTGTCATCGTTTTTACCCTCTTGGGCGTGGCTTTTTCTATGTTCAATTTGAACAGACAACTCAAAAAATTGAATAGTTAAGTATGTCGTTGCCATTGTTCAAACAGCCGGCATTTAACTTTGGCATAAAGCTTTCCCTATTGCTCTCGGCCTTTTTCGGATTGCATCTGACAATTCTTTACAGCCTTGAGAAGCCTTTATTTGCAGATCGAATCGAGTTGGCTTATGGGTTGAATTTCCTCCTCGCGCTGCTTATTTTTTGGATAATCAATCAATACAAAACACGCTTCAAACAAGCTTTGGGATTTCTTTTTATGGCAGGAAGTTTCTTGAAATTTATCGTTTTCTTCTTCTTTTTTTATCCTTTTTACAAAGCCGACGGGCTTATCCAAACAACGGAGTTTACCGCTTTTTTTGTGCCTTATGCACTAAGCTTGATTGCGGAAACAAGAGGAGCGGCCAAACTCCTCAACCGACTGTAAAAAAACGTGGTTTTTGTGCTAAATATTTGTTTTTTGTTTTTAATAAAAAACTTACCTTTGCGCCGATTTTAATCAGGCTTACAGAAAATCAGCGATTTATGATTCATCAATCCATGAGAAGAACACTTACTCTTTTATTACTGACTTTAGGTTGGGTTTCGTATGCCCAGCATGAACCGTTAGCACAAGATGAAGCCGGTGGCGATTTAAAAGCCAAAATAAAAGCCGATATTCAACACCACCTTCAAGATTCTTACGATTTTACGCTGCTTTCAGACGAAGAAACCAATATACATTACGGGTTTTCATTGCCTGTGATACTTTGGAATGACGGATTGAAAATCTTTTCATCCTCAAAATTCCACCACGGTGAAGAAGTTGCCGAAGCAGGCGGAAATTACTTCATGCTCTATCACAACAAAATTTACAAAACCGATGCTGAAGGCACACTGAATTTTGACGAAAATCATCATCCTACCAATACAAAACCACTCGATTTTTCGATAACAAAAAGTGTGTTCAGTACCTTGGTAGTTTCTCTGTTGATTTTCTTATTGTTCAGCAGCTTAGCCAAATCGTATGTGAAAAATGGAGGTATCGGCAAAGGCATCGGAAGATTTTTTGAGCCGATTGTACTCTACATCAGAGACGAAATAGCCATTCCTAATATTGGTGAGAAACACTACAAAAAATACTTGGGCTATTTGCTCACGGTATTTTTCTTTATCTGGTTTTTGAATATGTTTGGTCTGACTCCGCTTGGCATCAACGTCACCGGAAACATTGCAGTTACATTTGCCTTGTCATTGATAACTTTTCTCATCACTAATTTGACCGCCAATAAAAACTATTGGAAACACATTTTTTGGATGCCGGGTGTGCCGATGCCGATGAAAATCATCCTTGCCCCTATCGAATTGTTGGGCGTTTTCATCAAACCTTTTGCTTTGATGATACGTCTTTTTGCCAATATTTCTGCCGGGCACATCGTTTTGATGAGCTTGATTGGGTTGATGTTTGTGTTCAAAACATGGCTGGGCAGCAGTTTGTCATTTATGTTGGCCTTTGCCATCTCCTTAATTGAAGTATTGGTGGCTTTGTTGCAAGCCTATATATTTACCATGTTGTCTGCGCTTTATTTCGGTTTTGCCGTTGAAGAGCACGAGCATGAAGAAGCTCATCACTAATCAATAGAATGTTCAATTTTTTAATTATATTTTTATGGAAATTCCAGCAATTGTAGGCGCAGGTTTGGTAGTAATCGGAGCCGGTATCGGTATCGGTAGGATTGGTGGTTCAGCAATGGACGCTATTGCCCGTCAGCCTGAGGCTTACGGAAAAATTCAAACAGCTATGTTGATCGCAGCTGCTTTGATTGAAGGTATTGGGTTTGCAGCTTTGTTTGCAGTCTAAATCTTTACAAGCAACCCTCTCAACGGTTGGTTGGTAGGGTTGTTTTTTATGTTAAAAGTCATTACAACACAATAGTATCATGGAAAAATTAATCGAACAATTTTCTTTCGGGCTTTTCATTTGGCAATCATTGATTTTTGTCTTGTTGCTCATCTTGTTGAAAAAATTTGCATGGAAACCCATCCTGAATGCAGTCAATGAAAGAGAAGAAGGCATCAAAAATGCATTGGCAGCTGCGGAAGAAGCTAGAAAAGAAATGCAAAACTTGCAGGCGGACAACGAGCGCATCCTGAAAGAAGCACGTGCACAACGCGAAACCATCTTGAAAGAAGCCCGTGAGTTGAAAAACACCATCATTGCAGAAGCCAAAGAACAAGCCAAAGAACAAGCTGATATGTTGGTCGTTCAAGCACAACAAAGCATCCTTGCCGAAAAACAGGCTGCCGTAGCCGAAATCAAAAAACAGGTTTCTGAATTGTCCATACAAATCGCAAAAAAAGTGGTTGCCAATGAATTGTCAATTAAAGGCAATCAGGAGCAATTGATTGAAAATTTGCTCAAAGAATCCAATATAAACTAATATATGAGCCGGATAAACAGAGCCGCCGCACGCTATGCAGAAGCACTTTTGGAATTGGCAAACGAAGCCAAAATCCAAGAGAAAATTGCAGCGGATGCACGCGAAATCCTCAAGGTTATCGGGGAAAATAAAGACTTGCGGGCTTTGTTGAAAAGCCCAATTGTCAAACCGGAAGTCAAAAAAGATATATTGACGGAAGTTTTTAGTAATGTTCAGAAGCTGACCCTTCAAACTTTTGGTGTTTTGTCAAACAGCAGAAGATTTGATTTGCTCGAAGAGGTTTTGGAGAGTTATCTACTAGCTTTGAACAGCGAAAAAGGATTTGTCAGTGCTTCAGTTACAACCGCTGTGCCGCTCACTGATGCATTGAGAGTTAAAATTCTGGCCAAGGTAAAAGCCTTGAGCGGAAACGAAGGTTTGCTCACGGAAAACATAGACGAAAACATCATCGGAGGTTTTGTTTTGCGCGTGGGAGACATCGAGTTCAACGCGAGTTTGAAACATCAATTCGATCAATTAAAAGAAGTATTAGTTAATTAATCTATAATCAGGATTTAGCCTATTAATTAAGCAATTATGGCAGAAATAAAACCGGCTGAAGTATCAGCAATCATTAAAAAACAAATTTCAGGATTCGAATCATCGGCTTCGTTGGATGAAGTAGGAACGGTACTCCAAATCGGCGACGGTGTTGCCCGCGTTTATGGGCTATCTAACGTTCAATATGGTGAATTGGTTGACTTTGGACAAGGTTTGGAAGGAATCGTTCTCAACTTAGAAGAAGACAACGTTGGGGTCGTATTGCTCGGGCCTTCCAAACACGTGAAAGAAGGGTCAACCGTAAAACGCACCCAACGCATCGCCTCGCTCAAAGTAGGCGAAGGCATCATCGGGCGTGTGGTGAACTCACTCGGAAACCCCATAGACGGCAAAGGTGCTGTTGAAGGAAAATTATACGAAATGCCGTTGGAGCGCAAAGCACCAGGCGTTATCTTCCGCCAACCGGTAAACGAGCCACTTCAAACCGGTATCAAAGCCATTGATGCGATGATTCCCGTCGGAAGAGGACAAAGAGAGTTGGTCATCGGTGACCGTCAAACCGGAAAAACTACGGTTTGTATCGACACCATTTTGAACCAAAAAGAATTTTACGATGCCGGCAAACCGGTTTTTTGTATCTATGTGGCCATCGGACAAAAAGCCTCTACGGTTGCAGCGATTGCCAAAGTATTGGAAGATCGCGGCGCATTGGCCTATACAACCATCGTGGCGGCAAATGCTTCCGATCCGGCTGCCATGCAGGTGTATGCACCTTTTGCCGGAGCATCCATTGGCGAATATTTCAGGGATTCGGGTCGTCCGGCTCTAATCATTTACGATGATTTGTCTAAACAAGCGGTCGCTTACCGTGAGCTATCACTCTTGTTGCGCCGTCCACCGGGACGTGAGGCTTATCCGGGTGATGTGTTCTATCTCCACTCCCGTTTGTTGGAACGTTCTGCAAAAATCATTGCAGATGACAACATCGCCAAAAACATGAACGACCTTCCGGATGTTTTAAAACCTATCGTTAAGGGTGGAGGATCATTGACTGCCCTTCCAATTATCGAAACCCAAGCGGGCGACGTTTCGGCTTACATCCCGACCAACGTGATTTCCATCACCGACGGACAGATTTTCTTGGAATCTGATTTGTTCAACTCGGGCGTTCGTCCGGCCATCAACGTGGGTATTTCGGTATCGCGTGTGGGGGGTAATGCACAAATCAAATCCATGAAAAAAATTGCCGGTACTTTAAAACTCGACCAAGCGCAATTCCGTGAATTGGAAGCTTTTGCTAAATTCGGTTCAGACCTTGATGCGGTAACCCTCAACATAATCGAAAAAGGCCGTCGCAATGTGGAAATATTGAAACAATCGGTAAACGACCCTTACACAGTGGAAGACCAAGTTGCCATCATTTTCGCAGGAACCAAAAACCTGTTGAGGGACGTACCTGTGAATCAAGTGAAATCATTTGAGAGAAGTTATCTCGAGGTATTAAATGCCAAACACAAAGACGTTTTAAACGATTTGAAAGGGGGCAAATTGACCGATGAGATGACCGACACCCTCACATCGGTTGCCAAAGAAGTTGCGGCTTCATATAAAAAATAACTATCATCTCGATAAGCCAAACACCATAGAATGGCCAATTTAAAAGAAATACGGAACAGGATAGCCTCGGTGAAATCAACCATGCAGATTACTTCTGCCATGAAGATGGTTTCGGCGGCTAAACTCAAAAAAGCACAGGATGCCATTGTCGCCATGCGACCCTATTCGCAAAAGTTGACCGAACTCATCAGCAACTTGAACGCATCGGTATCTGACGACAGCGATTTTGGGGCATATTCCAAACAAAGGCTCGTTAAAAAAATCTTAGCGGTAGCTATCAGCTCAAACCGCGGGCTTTGTGGGGCTTTCAATTCGAACATTATCAAAGCGGCAAAAAATGTTGCAATTGAAGCCGATGCTGCTGTGCAGGTTGAGTTTTTTGCCATGGGCAAACGTGGGGCTGAAAACCTCAGAAAAACCAATTCTCTGGTTGGGACAAACAACCAAATTTTCGATGCTTTAAATTTTGAGAATGCGGCTGTGATTGCCCAGGAATTGATGGAGATGTTCGTCTCGGGGAAATATGATAAAATAGTATTGATTTACAACCACTTTAAGAATGCGGCCAATCAGGATGTTTTGGTAGAACAATTTCTGCCGATTTTGCCGCCTTCGGCCAAATCGGTCAAAGAAACAGATTACATCTACGAGCCCGGTAAAGTGGAAATACTCTCCGCGCTGATTCCAAAATCACTGAAATTGCAACTCTACAAAGCACTTCGTGATTCGTATGCATCTGAACACGGTGCGCGGATGACCTCTATGCACAAAGCCACGGACAATGCTGGCGAATTGAGAGACCAATTGACCATCAACTACAACAAAGCCCGCCAAGCAGCCATAACCAATGAAATTTTGGAAATCGTTAGTGGCGCGGAAGCTTTGAAAGGATAAGGCAATTTGAAAATTTATATTTTATACATTTAGCCTGCCCTTTGGCAGGCTTTTTGTCTTTTATGAAATAAAAGTTTATGAACGAACGTTTCCAACTTATGACTCCTTTCACACTCATTTTCCTTGTATTGAATCTTGGTTGTTCAAACAAACTGAAACCGCAGGAACAACTCCCGTTTAAAATCGATTCGGTTTATTACCAAAATTGGTCAGGCGGTGTACAAGGTGCCGGGACAGGATTTAATTTGTATTTGAAAACTTCCGTCAAACTTCCTGAAAACATCAAATTGACTACGGTTTATTTCAAAAATAAAGAAGCAACCTTTGAAACAAAGCCACAGGATTCTTTGCTGTATATTGCCTATTTCAAAAATGATTTAAACGCCCGCGATGAATTCATCATGCATGGCGACATCACCAAAGAATACGGCAACAAACCACCAGTAACGGTTTCTTCAAAACACAAAATCGAACTGGGTCAAGCCTTGGTTTTTTATGTAGAAAACGGGATAGAAAAATTTTATCTTATCGAAAAAGTAAGCGAGCAACAAAGCCAACAAAACCCGAAAATCAGAAAGCCAAATCAGCAGTTGTAAATTAGATTTGAAGACTGCGCCGAAAACACTAATTTTACGGCTTAATCTCATGTGCCCTTGAATTCTGCTCGTAAACTTCTCAATCACACTTTCATCTACGGATTGGCGACCGTGTTGCCGCGCATGATGAGTTTTGTGTTGGTGCCGCTTTACACCGATGTGTTGGACGTGAAAGTTTACGGTGTGATGTCTGTAGTCTTTTCTTGGATGGTGCTTTTCAACGTGGTGCTGGCGTTCGGCATGGAAACCGCTTTCTTCCGATTCTACCACAAAGAGAAAGAAAACCCGAAAGTCGTTTCAACAGCTGCTTATACGCTAATGATTGTGAGCTTGGCATTTCTGTTTTTTGGGTTGATATTCAGAGAAAATTTTGCCCATATTTCCAATATCGATGTTCGTTATGTCAATTTGGCACTCGTGATTCTGGTTTTGGATGCTTTGGTGGTTATCCCTTTCGCATGGCTGCGTGCCAACCAACAATCTAAAAAATACACTTGGCTGAAACTGTTGAATGTGTTGACCAACCTTTTGATGAATATTTTCTTGCTGCTGTGGCTACCGAAGTTAAATTCAAATTCCGCTTTTGGCAATTGGTATAATCCGGATTTGCAAATCACCTACATTTTTCTTGCTCTTTTGGCTGCAAGCGGTTTGACACTCATCCTTCTTTTGCCGTTTTATAAAGTTTTGAAATTCGGCATCGACCAAGTTCTTTTCAAACGAATGCTTCGATACGCGACACCCATACTGATAGCCGGCGTGGCCTTTGCCATCAACGAAACTTTTGACCGGATATTATTGGATTATCTCCTGCCGAAAGGCATCGCTGCAGAAGCAGTAGGTGCTTATGCGGCCTGCTACAAATTAGCCATGTTTATGACCTTTTTTGCAACAGCTTTCCGATTGGGGATTGAACCTTATTTTTTCAGCAAAGCACAATCCGTAAATGCACCACAAACCTATGCTTCCATCACACATTATTTTATTGTTTTGGGCACTCTAATCGTATTGTCGGTCGTGGTTTTTGCCGATTTGCTTAAGTGGCTGCTTATACGGGATGAATCGTATTGGCCTGCCATGCAGGTCGTTCCCCTTATTTTGGCCGCCAACTTGTTTCTCGGGATTTATCACAACCTCTCAGTTGCTTACAAGGTTACGGACAAACCGCAAGTCGGGGCTTATATTTCCCTTTTTGGTGCCGCTGTTACTTTGCTCATCAACTTTTGGCTCATCCCGCGTTATAGTTATATGGGCTCGGCTATCGCAACGATTTGCGCCTATGGTAGTATGATGCTTTTGTCGCTCTACTTTGGACAGAAATACCTTAAAATACCCTATTATTACAAAAAATCCGGAGCTTATCTTTTTATTTCGCTGCTATTTTCAGGGCTTTCGTTTTATGTTTTCCGCGGAAATTATTTTGTCGGCTTGCTTTTCATCACGATTTTTATCGGATTGATTATCAAAACGGAAAAAGAAAATTTTATTAAACTATTTTTCACAAAACCCATACAAAACCCATAGATTCAAATGGATATTAAACTCATCAACCGATCAAAAAACCCGCTTCCTGCTTTCGAGACAGCCGCTTCGGCCGGGGTCGATTTGCGTGCGGATATTGATCAACCTGTTGTACTGAAACCACTCGAAAGAGCTATCATAAAAACAGGTTTGTATATCGAAATTCCTATCGGCTTTGAGGCACAAGTCCGCCCGCGAAGCGGATTGGCAGCCAAAAACGGCATCACGGTTTTAAACAGCCCCGGTACCATCGATGCCGATTACAGAGGTGAAATCGGTGTCATTTTGATCAATCTTTCCAACATTCCATTTGAAATCAAAAACGGCGACCGGATTGCCCAAATGATCATCGCAAAACACGAAAGGGCACATTTTACAGCAGTGGACGAACTGACAGATACACCAAGAGGCACGGGCGGATTTGGCAGTACAGGTTTGCAATAATAAATGAAACGAGCGGTTTTAATTTAATTGAAAAACAAGAATTTACATAGAAGCATTTATTTCCGGTTCGGGCTTGCCCAACTGCTTTTCCTTTGCGTTTACGGCAGTTTCGCGCAAACACCTGATGAAGGTTTAGGAGAAGTTTCGGATAAATTTCAAGATTGTTTTTTTGAAGCACTTAAACAACGAGGTATTGAAAACTATGAAAAAGCAATTAGCACATTGCTCAATTGTGAAGAAATTGACCCGCAAAATTCAGCTGTATTTTTTGAATTGGGTAAAAATTATCTCACGCTAAAAAATTATCAATCAGCAGAAATAGCCTTCTTAAAAGCGCATGAATTAGACACCACAAACGTTTGGTATGCCGAGTCTTTATTGAATTTTTATTTGCAATCGAACAATCCGTCAGCGGCGGTTACGTATGCCGAAAAATTGTTTGAAATTGGGCGGAATCAGGGTGAAACACTTGCCCGGCTTTATGTTGATGTTGGCAATCTCGATAAAGCAACTGAACTCATTCAAAAACTAAAAATCCAAAACGGGAATTCACATGCAATCTCCCAATTAGAAACTTTGATAAGAGAATTGGTTCGAAATGAAAATAATCCCGACATTGATGAAGACGGCTCGTTACCCGAAAAAGAGGAAGATTTTATTCACACACTTTCAAACCTGTTAAAGACAAATAAAATTGCTGATTTCAATCGATTGGCACTGAGTTGGCACGACAAGTCAGGTAACAATAATGCCATAGCGGAAGCATTCCTCATTCCCTTTTTCTTAGAAAAAAAACAATGGCTGGATTTGAAAAATGGGATAAATTCAACTTTTGAAACGAATAAAATAGACGCTGAAACGCGATTCTTGTTGCTTAATCGGGTTGTCTTTTTTGCAAAAAAACATCCGGAAGCTAAAGAGATGGTTGATGAAATTGTAATCTTACAGGAAAAAAACGAAATCAATCTGCCATTAGACAAATCATTGATGTTATTTATGCTAAATACAGATGCTCAAAAAGCTTTGATTTTTTCGAATCGAATTTTAAGTGAGGATGAAACCGATTTTGATGCGCTCAAATTCAAAACAACAAAACTCAATCAACAAAAAGCATATCAAGAAGCACTCGGCTTATCTTTAAAAGCTTTGGAATTTTACCCGGAACAACCCAAATTTTATTTAGAATCTGGAACATCTTTTATCGGACTCAATCAATTCGAAAAAGCCATTGTCCAACTGATTTCCGGCCTTGATTACATCATTGACGACCAACAAATGGAAAATGATTTTTATCGGCAACTCGCGTTGGCATACGAATTGACAGGTGATAAACAGAAAGAAACGTTTTTTAAAAACAAAATTAAAAACATCCCCAAAAACTAAGCAGGCTTATGTTGAAATTAAGTTGGTTATTCATTTTTTTGTTCTTCATATCGGGATGTAAAACTGCGCAGAAAAGTACAGCTTTCCGAAACACAACTGCTTTAGAAACCATCGCTGTTAAGGAAAATCACATCCAAAACTTCAGTCAATTCGCCACCTTGGAAACCCGGTTGAAAGTCCGCTATGAAGACAAAAACCAATTACAAAACCTGACGGTTACCTTGCGTATTCAAAAAGACAGTGTCATTTGGCTGAATGTTACGGTTTTGGGAATTCCCATAGCTAGAGCGATGATTACGCCCGGAAGTGTGCGGTATTATGAAAAACTAAACAAAACCTATTTTGATGGAGATTTTACATTGTTAAGCAATTTGCTGGGAATCAATTTGAATTTTCATCAATTTCAAAGCCTGTTATTGGGCGAATCGGTATTCGACCTAAAAACCAATGAATTTGAAGGAGAAATCAGCAAAGGCATGTACCGACTACAATCAAATACGGTTTCAGATTTGTTTGAGGCTGTCTTGCTCATCCGCCCGGATAATTTTAAACTGACTGAGCAACAAGTTCTACAACCCGGGCAGAGCAGATTTTTTCGTGCCCAATATTTATCTTACCAAACAGCCGGGGGGCAAATTTTTCCGGGAATTATGACGTGGACGGCCTTGGACAATCAAGAAAAAACAACCATCGATGTTGAATGGAAAGATATTCAAACCAATCTTGCGCTAAATTTGCCTTTTAAAATACCTTCCGGCTACAGCGAAATAAACTTAAAATGAAAATCGATTCTTTAAATTTTAAAACATTTTTTCTTGGAATTATTTTCCTTCTGTCATTCCAAGAAATCTTTGCACAATCTGAGCAACAAAGAGAGTTGGAGAAAAGAAGGCAGGAAATATTAAAGGAGATCGAGCAAGTCAATGTTTTGTTTTTTTCGAGCAAAAAACAAACCCAATCTGTCCTTCAGCAAGTCCATGAATTGGATATCAAGTTAAGAGCCCGTCAAAAATTAATTGACATCACCAATCAGCAAGCCAATTTGCTCAACCGGGATATCCGCAGAAACGAGCAAAAAATAAAAGATTTGACCTATGAATTGAGCCTGCTCAAAAGTGACTATGCCGACATGATCCGGAAAGCGTACAAAAGCAAATCCGACCAAAGCCGATTGATGTTTTTGCTTTCTTCCGATAATTTTCTTCAGGCTTACAAACGTCTGCAGTACATGAAACAATATGCCAATTACCGAAAATCGCAAGGTGTTGAAATTCAAGACAAAACACTTCAGTTGGATCTGACAAACGAAGATTTAGCCAAACAAGTAACTGCAAAAGAAGTGTTGATCAAAGAAAATATGGAAGCACAAGCCTTGTTACTCACAGAGAAAAAAGAGCAGGAAATTCTGGTTAAAAATTTGAAGAAAAAAGAACGGAGTTTTGCAAACGAAATCAAGAAAAAACAACAAGAAGTTGACCGCATCGACAAGCAAATTCAAAAACTTATCCGAAAAGCTATCGCTGCCTCCAACAAAGGCTCGGGAAACACCGGAAGTATAAAATTTTCACTAACACCGGAGGCGAAAATTTTGTCTGATAATTTTGTCTCCAACAAGGGTAACTTACCTTGGCCCATCGAAAAAGGGCTGCTGGTGTTGGGGTTTGGCAAACAACCGCATCCTTATGTTAAAAATGTATATATCAACAGCAATGGCGTTCGGATTGCAACTGAAGAAGGGACTAAAGCGAGGGCAATTTTTGAAGGAGAAGTCTTAGAAATCCAAGTCATCAGCGGTGCCAATAAAACCGTATTGATTCAACACGGAAATTACATATCTGTCTATAGCAACTTAGGCAAAGTATATGTCAAAAAAGGTGAAAAAATAAAAGTTTACCAAGAAATCGGGAAAGTATATACCAACAAAGCCACCAACGAAACCGTGTTGAAGTTCAGTATTTTCCGCGACAGCGACCCGCAGAATCCGGCAGATTGGATTTATCGAATGTAGTTTTGATTACGTAAAAAGTGCTTTCAGCTCGGTCGCATCATGGGGATTCATTTTCCCCGCCAAGACCAAACTGAGTTGTTTTCGCCGGAGGGCAGCGTGAAATCGCTGTTTTTCAAGTTCAGTTTCCGGAACTATCTGAGGAACTTCTACAGGTTCGCCTTTCTCATTCACTGCCACGAAAGTATAAATAGCTTCGTTTGCTTTTGTCCGGACACCGGATTCGCGATCTTCAATCCAAACATCGATATAAATTTCCATGGAAGTTTTGAACGCCCGCGACACCTTTGCTTCCACAATCACCACGCTCCCCAACGGGATGGCTTTGTTGAATGCCACATGATTTACCGATGCCGTTACACCAATCCTGCGCGAATGCCTGCCTGATGCAATACTTGCCGCGCGATCCATGCGCGCCAACAATTCACCTCCAAAAAGATTATTCAACGGGTTTGTCTCACTGGGTAAAACCAAATCGGTCAATATGGTCAATGATTCGGAAGGTGATTTTGATTGCATGAAATTTTTAGATAAAGATACCTGCTGATAAGTAATTAAACGAAAGCCTTCTTACAAATCTTCGGTCAACAACCAAGCTTCAGGAAATTCGGTTTGTTGAATTTGGCGCAGAAAGTTGATGGCTTCGTTCCGATTGGTAAAACTTTTGTAGGCCACTTGGTGCAAACCGTATTTGTTCTCCCCGATAAGCCTGGCAGGATACCCTTTATCCATCAATTCAGCTGCTTTAATTTCTGCATTTTCAACCACCCTAAAAGCACCGGCAACGATGTGGTACGGATAGGAAGTTTTTGACACCGAAACGTTAATTGCATCAAGCGGTGTGTCAATCACAAACGTAGCCTGTTGGATACGCTGTTGCAAGCGGCTTTCGGCTTTTTGTTTTTCAGCTAAATTATATTGTTCAACTTGATTTTTGTAGTAATTTCCGCCTAAATAACCGCCAACGGAAACCGCAAATAGTGCAACGGCGGCATATCGCCAGTAAGAAGTCGTTTTAGCCGTTTGTGCGATTGGAATGGATTTGGCCACTTGCGGTTTAGTTTTTTCTTCCAACAAGCGGGCAACCACAGGGCTCAATCCGAAAGATTCCGTCATGTAGTTGACTTGTGTGGCTGATTCAAAAACCAAAGTGCCATCTTTTTTTTGTTTAAAATCTCCTAAATTGGGCAGAGATAAAAATTTATTTTGAATCAATTCACCTTGCCAGTTAGATACGTTTTTGCCAATTAATCCGATGCATTTATCATAAGACATGTTCAATTGCTTAGCGATGTGATGCGCCAACAAACCATCGTTGTGAGTAAGTCGGGCATTGAATCCCAAGATTTTTGCTGGCGGATAGAGTGTACCAGAGTTAGAATCGAGATAGGCAGGGCGGTACCGAGTCAAAAAAGCACCAAAACCGGGAACAATCACACAGTCGTGACGATACAGTAATTCTTGGATGTAAACTTCAATTTTCATAGTAACAAATTTAGAAAAAACGAACCGTTGTAAAAGTTTTCTTTTGTTTTTTTATTAACAACCGTCGGCTTCTATATATTTTTGCCGATTCAAAAAATAGCGTATTTTTGGGTATGACTCCATCGGAACTTCTTTACAGGCTTGCTTTGCAACGCGTTGCCAAAATTGGCGACATCACCGCCAAAAAACTCATCGCGCACTGCCGGAGTGCGGAAGCTGTTTTCAAAGAAAAGAAAGAGCGTTTACTCAAAATTGACGGCATCGGTGAATTAATTGCCAATGCGCTGAAAAACAGTAACTTTTTGAAGGAGGCTGAAGCCGAAATGAAGTTTATCGAACGTGAAAAGCTACAAGTATGGACATTTGACGAGCCGGGTTATCCGGATAAACTGAGGGAATGTATTGACGGTCCGGTGCTATTGTTTGCCAAAGGGAATATTTCCTTTGAGGATTGTCCGATTTTGAGCATTGTCGGGACGAGGCACATCACTCCTTATGGCATTGATTTTTGTGAAAAATTGATTGCCGATTTGACCCCATTAAATCCTATCATTGTCAGTGGGTTGGCTTATGGTGTTGACATACAGGCACATAAGCAGGCCATAAAAAACAACTTGCAAACCATCGCTTGCTTGGCACATGGTCTGAACCAAATTTATCCCAAAGCGCATCAAAAATACATTGCTGATATTTTAGAAAATGGCGGATTGGTCACCGATTTCTGGAGTACATCACAGCCCGAACGGGAGAATTTCCTGCAACGCAACCGAATCATCGCCGGTCTGTCTGAGGCCACTTTGGTGGTAGAATCGGCCGCAAAAGGGGGTAGTTTGGTAACAGCAGACATCGCGGGGTCTTATGGCAGGGAAGTTTTTGCTGTTCCGGGCAGATCTACCGATTATTATAGCCAAGGGTGCAACAACCTGATTAAATCGCAAAAAGCCCAGCTTATTTGCTCTGCAGCCGAAATTGTTTTTTGGCTCAATTGGGATGTGAATGAAGTAAAATCGAAAACTCCGATTCAAAAGCAATTGTTTCTAAACTTGAATGATGAAGAGCAAAAACTGTATGATTTTTTGAAAAGCCAAGGCCAACAACCCATCGATATGATTGCCATCGGGTGCAATATGCCCACTTATAAAATAGCCTCACACCTATTGAACATGGAATTGCAAGGAGCCATACGCCCCTTGCCTGGAAAAGTTTTTGAGGTGATTTAGCGCAAAAAAAATTAAGGTTTATTCTTTAGTTTTCGTTTTTTTAGCCTTGGCAGCCGGTTTCTCAACCTTAGGCTTCTCAACTTTTACTTTGGCTGTTTCCACAAGTTGTTTTTCTTTTTTTCGCGGGCGTAACTTGCCCCGTGACCCGATTACAATTTTCCCTCTTCTGGTTTTTTTATCTCCTTTTCCCATGGTAAAATTTAATTTAAAGGTTAATGTTTTACAAGGTAAGAAAAAAATTTAATTTAACTTAAATGATTTTTGAAAAACACCGGGTGGCAGATTCAACTTGCAAATACGACATTTAAGTTGGCCAAACACCATATACATTAGAGTGTTTGTTTTAGTCGTGATTCAACATTTTCAGAAAATGCGCAATCTTTTCAACCCCGTTTTCCTTTAAAAACTTGATAAAGGCCGAGCCAATGATAGCCCCTTTGGCGAAGGTTGTGGCTTGCTCAAAAGTTTGGCGGTTGCTGATGCCAAAACCCACAATTTGCGGGTTTTTAAGATCCAACTTAGCGGTGCGCTCAAAATATTGTTTTTGCGCCTCGCCAAATGTGCCTTTAGCTCCGGTCACACTCGCGCTGCTCACCATA
This sequence comes from Flavobacteriales bacterium CG_4_9_14_3_um_filter_40_17, assembly GCA_002790195.1. GTDB lineage: Bacteria > Bacteroidota > Bacteroidia > Flavobacteriales > Flavobacteriaceae > UM-FILTER-40-17. Next base: position 22,860 of record PFUR01000040.1, on the reverse strand, counting down.
TAAATAAAGCCTTCTGAAACCGAGTCGATAAACCGGATGCGGGCTTCAGATGTTTGGGGAGTAATCAGAAAAATATTGGACAACCCGTATTGTTTAAATATGGATTGGTAGTTTTCTTCATACACATCCACCGACAAATCGGGAATGATGAGCCCATCGATGCCGATTTCCTGACATTTTTGACAAAATTTCTCCACGCCGTACTGCATCATCGGGTTGAAGTAGCCCATAATGATTAGCGGAATATGAATGGTCTTTCGGATGTCTTTGAGTTGACCGAAAAGTTTGTCGGAAGTCATGCCGTTGCGCAAGGCTTGTGTTGAACTTTCTTGTATGGTCGGCCCGTCTGCCAACGGATCGCTAAAGGGCAGCCCGATTTCTACCATGTCCACTCCGTTTTCTTCTAAGGCATGCAGGATGGGTACGGTGTCGTTCAGCGATGGGAAACCTGCCGTGAAATAAATAGACAGCAGTTTTTTGTTTTCTTGTAATTTTAGTTTGATTCGATTCATTTCTTTTTATTTTTTTTAGACCTGAAAGGTTTTAGAAACCTTTCAGGTCTTGTAATTGAAAATCATTTGTGTTCGTACTTGTCTCGTTAGGGATAGCAAAAAGGCACCGTGTCCCGCGGATGACCAAACCCCCGCGTTGGCGGGGAAACGCCCTAAAAATTAAAATATTTAATATACGTATTCAAATCCTTGTCGCCCCGTCCGGACAGGTTGATAACAACCACATCGGTGGGTTTGAATTTTTTCACATCCAAGACCGCAAAAGCGTGCGCCGACTCAATGGCCGGAATAATCCCCTCGGTTTTAGACAATTCGAGTCCCCACTGCATGGCCTGATCGTCCGTGATAGAGATAAACTCAGCCCTGCGGCTGCGGAACAAATGTGCATGCATGGGACCGACACCGGGATAGTCCAACCCGGCAGAGATGGAATAGGGTTCGGTGATTTGCCCGTCCGGTGTTTGCATGAGCAGGGTTTTGCTACCATGGATGATGCCTATTTTTCCCAAAACCGAAGTAGCCGCACTCTCGCCCGTGTCGATGCCTTTTCCAGCAGCTTCCACGGCAATCAGGTTTACCCGTTCGTCATCTAAAAAATGGTAGAAAGCCCCGGCTGCATTGCTACCGCCGCCTACGCAGGCGATGACATAATCTGGAATATCCCTGCCTTCGGTTTCAAGCAGTTGGTATTTGATTTCTTCGGAAATGACCGACTGAAACCGCGCCACCATATCCGGATAGGGATGCGGTCCGACGACCGACCCGATGATGTAATGTGTGTCCACCGGGTTGTTAATCCAATCGCGAATGGCTTCGTTGGTGGCATCTTTGAGGGTGCGCGAACCTGATTTGGCGGGTCTGACTTCGGCTCCCAGCATTTTCATGCGCGCGACGTTGGGTGCTTGTCTTTCGATGTCGATTTCGCCCATATAGACGATGCACTCCAAGCCCATAAGTGCGCAAACTGTGGCGGTGGCTACACCGTGTTGCCCGGCTCCAGTCTCGGCAATGATGCGGGTTTTGCCCAATCGTTGCGCCATGAGAATCTGTCCAATGGTATTATTGACTTTGTGCGCTCCGGTGTGGCACAAATCTTCGCGTTTGAGGTAGATTTTGGTGTTGTATTTTTCCGACAGCCTTTTGGCAAAATAAAGTGGTGTGGGTCTGCCGGCATAGTCGCGAAGCAAGGCGCGAAACTCGGCTTGAAAATCGGGTTGCAGCATAATGGACAGGTATTGCTCGCGCAATTCAGCCACATTGGGGTAAAGCATTTCGGGAATATAGGCACCGCCAAATTCGCCGTAATAACCTTTTTCGTTGACGTGGTAACTCATGGTTTTATTATTTTTTTCTATTCTATTTTTATAGACCCGAAAGGTTTTTGAAACCTTTCGGGTCGGGTTTGGTCGGGTCTAGTTTTATTCTAAAATTTCTTTTTTAAAAACTTTTAATTTTTTGACATCTTTCAACCCGGGTTTGGTTTCAAATTTACTGTTTACATCAATGGCATAGACAGGTAAATCGGCCCCCAAGATTTTTTTTACTTTATTTATTTCATCCAACCCGATACCGCCACTCAAAAAAAAAGGTTTGGGGCTGTTGTACTTTTTTATTATTTCCCAATCAAAAACATAACCGTTTCCGCCTGGCAATTTACCTTTGGTGTCAAAAAGATAGAAATCACACACTTCTTCATAGGATTCCAATGCCTGAAAATCAAAGTTTGTACCGACCGAAAAAACCTTGACTATTTCGACTTTCTCTGCTTGCAATCGATGACAATAGTCAGGGGTTTCTTTGCCATGCAGCTGAACGGCTTGCAGTTGATGTTTTTTGATTTTACTCTTTACATATTCCATCGATGCATCGACAAAAACGCCGGTTTTTTTGATGTTTTCGGGAAGTTTGGGAATTTCTCCGTCAAAATAGCGTGCTGATTTTTCCCAGAAAATAAAGCCCATATAATCGGGCATCAAAGCAGACACCGCTTGGATGTTTTCCGGAAATTTCATGCCGCATATTTTGAGTTTCATGACAGTATTATAATTTTTTTTACTTAGACCTCACAGGTTTTGAAAACCTGTGAGGTCTTGTCTTGTTTATTAAAACCTCAGCCGATTTGTTTTATAAATGTTTTTGCCGCTTCGCCCGGATTTTCGGTTTTCATAAAATTCTCACCGATGAGAAAACCTTTAAAACCATGGGGCAACAATTCCTTGACAGCATCCGGATGGCTGATACCGCTTTCGGAAACTTTGATAAAATCATCAGGTATCGCCTCGACCAATTCTTTGCTGGTGTCAAGGCTCACGTCAAAAGTTTTTAGGTTGCGGTTGTTTACGCCTATCAAATCCAAACTTGGCATCAACGATTTTTCGAGTTCTTCGCGGCTGTGTACTTCAAGCAAAACTTCCAAACCCAAACTTTTGGCAAACTCAGACAATTGTCTAATTTTTTCTCGTGTTAAAACCGCGGCGATTAGCAGAATCAAATCGGCTCCGTACGCTTTGGCTTCGAGGATTTGGTATTCGTCCACGTTAAATTCTTTGCGCAACAGCGGAATGTTAACAGCTGCTCTTGCCAATAGTAAATCGTCTAAAGAACCACCAAAATATTTTCCGTCTGTGAGAACCGAAATGGCGGCTGCACCTGCATTTTCATAGCCTTTTACCACTTCTTCTACTGTAAAACTTTGGTTGATAATGGCTTTGGAAGGCGAACGGCGTTTATGTTCGGTGATGATGCCAAAGGGCTTTCTTTGCAAATATTTGTAAAGTGAAAGGGGCGTTCTTTCAAACAAACCGGAGGCTTCGAGTTGTCTCGTCGAAATGATGGATTTCTTGAGAATGATTTCTCTTTTCTTGTCGGCTATTATTTTATCGAGTATGTTCATTTTGATAGCAAATTTACGATTCAGAACTCAAGGTTTGCAGTTGTTTAAATGCCTTTAGTGCTTTGCCTGATTCGAGGCTTTCCTTGGCGCGTTCATACGCAGTATCAAGCGCACAGCCATCCACGGTGGTGATTGCCATAGCCGCGTTGGCACACACTACTTCGTTTTGAGCTTTTGTTCCTTTTCCGGACAAAACATCTAAAAAAATTTTAGCCGAAGCCTCTACGGTATCACCTCCTGTTATGGCTGCTTTTTGGAGCGGGCTGAGTCCGAAATCTGCCGGGCTAATCATGGTTTCGCTGATCTTTGAAATGGCTTTGGTGTTTCCGGTCAGTGAAATTTCATCATAACCATCTAAGGCGTGCAAAATTGTAAAATTCTTCTCCGTATTTTGATACAAATAGCCATACGTTCTTGCCAGTTCGAGGTTAAAAACACCCACCACCTGATTTTGCGGAAATGAGGGGTTGACCATTGGGCCGAGCATGTTGAAAAAGGTTTTTACGCCTAATTCTTTTCGGATGGGTGCAACGTTTTTCATCGCCGGATGGAATAGTGGCGCATGCAAAATGCAAATGCCGGCTCGGTCGATGCTTTTTTTCAAAAAATCGGCGTTGTTGGTAAATTTGATTCCCAAAGTTTCCATCACGTTACTCGAACCCGATATTGACGAAACTCCGTAATTGCCGTGTTTGGCCACTTTGATGCCGGCTCCTGCCGTGATAAAGGCCGCTGTGGTGGAAATGTTGAAAGTGTCTTTGCCATCGCCGCCCGTGCCGCACAAATCGATGGTGTTGAAGTCTTTCAAATCGATGGCGATACAGAGTTCGAGGAGCGCATCGCGGAAACCTTCGAGTTCTTCCACGGTGATGCTCCGCATCATGTAAACCGTCAAGAAAGCAGCGATTTGACTGCTGTTGTATTGGCCGTTTGAAATATTGATTAAAACCGTTTTGGCTTCCGTTTTGGAAAGTACTTCCTGATTGATTAATCGGTTTAATATCTGTTTCATAATCTCTTATTTCTTTTTTCGACTGAACCTATCGTGTTTCACTGTGAAACTTTGCTCGATGATTTTACCATAAAGAACACAAAGGAGACATGGGGTTTCACAAAGTGTTCCGATCGGCTAATATTTTTTGGTGTTGCCTTCGACAAGCTCTGGCAACGCCAAAACATTAATTCTATCACTTATTACCTTAATACTTTTTAATCAATACTTTGTACTTATAAATCAACGCTTCATCCAATTTTCCAAAATCTTGCCGCCCATGGGTGTCAAAATAGATTCCGGATGGAATTGCACACCGCGCACGTCATATTTTCGATGCCTGAGCGACATGATTTGCCCATTGGCATCGAAAGAAGTGGCTTCCAATTCGGGCGGCAACGGATGGGAAACCACCCACGAATGGTATCTTCCGACTTCTATTTCACGTGGTATGCCTTCAAATAAAGGCTCATCCGTGGCAAGGATCTGGATAGGCGTTGCGACACCGTGATACACCTTGTCTAAATTTTCCAGCGTCCCACCGAAAACTTCGCCGATGGCTTGTTGCCCCAGACATACGCCCAAAATGCTTTTGGTGGGTGCGTATTTCTCGATGACTGCTTTCAACAAACCGGCTTCATCGGGAACGCCCGGTCCGGGCGATAGCAAAATTTTATCAAACGGCGCAACCGCCTCCAATTCGAATTGGTCGTTCCGCCAAACCGTTACTTGGCAACCCAACCGATCTAACTCATGCACCAGGTTGTAAACAAAACTGTCGTAATTGTCAATGACTAATATATTTTTCATCTGTTGATATTTATTATTTTTTTAACGGTCAGATGGAATTCACCAATCAACATTTTCGGTTGGTATCTAGAATTGTTATGGCTCATTTCATAAAATTGATTCATTAAATATTTTCTGCCATGTCCAAGGCATGGTTCAATGCGCCTAATTTGTTATATACTTCCTGCATCTCGCTTTCTTCGTTGGAATCGGCAACGATTCCGGCACCTGCCTGATAATATAAATGGTGATTTTTACTCAGAAAAGTGCGTATCATAATGGCGTGGTTAAAATTGCCTTCAAAATCCATAAACCCAAGTGCACCACCGTAAAATCCGCGGTTGGTTTTTTCGTATTTATCAATCAGTTGCATCGCCATGTGTTTGGGCGCACCACTCAAAGTACCCGCCGGGAAAGTATCGGCCACAACTTGCATCGTGATGCTATTGGGATGCAACTGCCCGGTTACCTTGGAAACCAAGTGAATGACATGCGAAAAATATTGCACTTCCCTGTATTTTTCAACGGTGACATCGTGCCCGTTCCGGCTCAAATCGTTTCGCGCCAAATCGACCAACATCACGTGTTCGCTATTTTCTTTTTGATCTATGGAAAGTTGCTTGGCTAAAGCCGCATCTTGCTCGTCATCACCCGTTCTTTTAAACGTGCCGGCTATGGGGTGAATTTCTGCTTTGCGGTCTTTGACAACCAATTGCGCTTCGGGTGAGGAGCCAAAAATCTTGAAATCGCCGTAATCGAAAAAGAACAAATAGGGAGAGGGGTTGATACTTCGCAAGGCTCTGTAAACATTGAATTCATCGCCTTTGAAAGCTTGTTGAAATCGTCGGGAAAGCACCAGTTGAAAGACATCGCCGCGGTGGCAATGTTTCTTCGCAACGGCGACATTTTCTTTGAATTCGACATTGGTCAGGTTGGAAACGGCTTCCGATTGTTTTGAAAAATGATAGCTTGGAATGTTCTTGGATTGCAGGAGTTGTTCGATTTGCGCAATATTGTTCTGTTCATCGAGCGAGTGGCAAAAAATATAGGCTTCATTTTTAAAATGGTTGATGGCAATCACATTTTGATACACGGCATAATACAAATCAGGAATGTCTATTTTTCCTGATTTTTCGGTGATTTCAACTTGTTCGAAATACTGAACGGCATCGTAGCTAATATAACCAAAGAGCCCGTGGGTGATAAATTTATAGCTGTTTTTTTTGGAGGAAAACTTTTTGGCAAAAGTATCTATCAAAGTCGGTAAATCGGATTTTGAATCGAGTGAAACTACCTCCGATGAGCCGTCAGGATATTGGCGATGCAGTTGTTTATTTTTAACAGAAATCGAAGCAACCGGATTGCAACAGATGTATGAAAAACTATTGTCGTTGGCATGATAATCGGAGCTTTCGAGCAACAAGCTGTTGGAGAAAACATCCCGTATTTTCAGATAAACACTCACTGGGGTGATGGTGTCGGCGAGAATTTTCTTGGTGTGTGTGTTAAAATTAAAATCGGACATAGGTTTACATTTTTTATAAAACGAAAAAAGCCTGTCGTGATGACAAGCCTTTTATATGTTTTAAAACAAAGGTAGCTCAGCTCACGACGATTGACGTAAGTTTTTCCACCACCAGTTGTTTTGTATTTTTTTCATGATTGGTACAAATGTATAAAGAATGTTTCGGATTTGCCAAATAAAAAAATAAAAATCACATTAAGTTATTATTTGTTTATAGAACCAACGTTTTTACTTATTCGGCTTTAAAATAAATTAGCCACTCTTAATTGTTTCGCCCCATCAACAATTTTCCTATATTCTTGAGCAACTGTTTTGAATCGTTCGATATATTGAGTTTATCTACAGCCTCAAAAGCAGTTTGAGTGTGTTGTTCTATTTCTTTTAAAATATGGGTTGTAGCACCTGTTTCCAAATATAAATTTTTTATAGCTTCAATTTTTTCGGCATTTTCAAAATTTTTATGATTGAAAAAATATTCAAGCTGTTTGACTTGTTCCTTGTTTGCACTTCCAATCGCTTTCAAATACAAAAAAGTCTTTTTGTTTTCTAAGATATCACCGCCCACTTGTTTTCCGAAAGTGGCAGGATTGCCGAAGGCATCCAAGTAGTCGTCTTGGAGTTGAAACGCCAGGCCTAATTGGATGCCAAAATCGCAAATCAACTTTCTGTTTGTTTCGGAAGCGTTGGCAACGACGGCTCCCATTTCGAGAGCAGCTCCCATCAAAACAGCAGTTTTACGTCGAATCATTTCTTTGTATTCGTCAATAGAAACATTTTTTTGGGTCTCAAAATCCATGTCCATTTGCTGGCCTTCGTAAACCTCCACAGCCGTTCGGTTGATAATTTTTGTAAGGCGGCTCATGGTCACTTCATCATACGATTCGAGACAATTGTAGGCTAATGAAAATAGGGTGTCACCGGAGAGAATGGCGATGTCCCTAGACCATTTCAAATGTACCGTTTGTGCGCCTCTCCGAAGAGGTGCTTCATCCATGATGTCATCGTGTATCAGGGAGAAATTGTGAAAAAACTCAACGGCTAAGGCCGCATCCAAGGCTTTGCTGTAGGCTATACCAAACGATTCCGCTGCCAGTAAAGTAAGTACGGGACGAAGCCGTTTCCCGCCCAAACCCAAGATATATCGAGCAGGTTCGTACAGATTTTTGGGCTCATTTTTCCATCGATAGGCTTCAAGATGAGCACTGATGGCTTTGGAGTAGGTTTCAAAAGAATTCATAGAAAGTAACCAAGTGATTTCAAGGCGCTAAATTAATCAATTTCGAACCATTATTCGGTAAAAGATTATCGCTAAAGTTAAATTTTAGTAAAACCATGGAAACTTTATTTGTTTCTAAAGTTTCCTGATTATCTTTGCACTCGTTTTATTCAAAACTTTTTTAATTGAAAGAGCAAATTTTAGTTAAGAGTACCGATTTATTTTTGACCTATGGGTTTAAAAGCGTGACGATGGATCAAATCGCGCAGGAAATGGGTATTTCCAAAAAAACGATATACACCCATTTCAAAGACAAACGCGAATTAATAAAAAGTTGCACATTCTATTTATTTGAAAATATATGTGCGGGTGTTGAACATATAATTTCTCAAGAAATTAACCCGATCGATGAATTTTTTGAGATTAAAACATTTGTACTTAGGAATTTAAAGGACGAAAAATCTTCTCCACAATATCAATTGCAAAAATATTATCCGAAAATATATCAGACGCTTATTTCGAAGCAGTTGGAATACATGCAAGAATCCATCGTCAAAACCCTGTATAGAGGGATTGAAAAAAAGCTTTTTCGAAAAGAAATAGATTTGGATTTTATTTCACGTATCTATTTTGTCGGGATGACGGGTATCAAAAACAGCGATTTGTTTCCAAGGGCTTCTTTTGAAATGAACAATTTGCTCAATGATTATTTGGAGTATCACCTCCGTTCTATAGTAACGGAAAAAGGGTTAACCATACTAACTAACTATCTGCAAAAAAACACCTAAATGAAGAAAGCTTGTCTAACTATATTCTTACTAAGCCTGTTGAGCATTCGGGGATTTGGTCAGGAAAAAAAAGGTTTTTCACTTGAAGAAGCCATAACTTATGCCATCGAAAACAATTATGCAGCGATGGGAGCAAGCATGGATGTAAAAGCCGCTATTCAGAAGAAATGGGAAACAACCGCTACGGGTTTGCCTCAAATCAGTGGAAGTGTTGATTATCGAAACAATCTGAAACAACAAGTTACGCTTTTTGATGTGAACGGCGACGGTATCGACGAACCTTTCACTTTCGGCACCAAGCAAACCATGACGGTTTTTGGTACGGTCGATCAGATTATTTTTGACGGCTCTTACTTGGTAGGTCTTCAATCTGCCATAACATTTTTGAATATCTCCAAACAAACCAAAGAAAAAACTGATCTCGATGTGAGGGAAAATGTCATTCAAGCCTATGGAAATGCCTTGTTGACCGATGAAAACATCAAAATTTTGGAGAACAATAAAAACTCGGCCGAACAGACACTGAACGAAACCCAAGCAATGTTTGAACAAGGACTGGCGGAAGAAGAAAGTGTCGAGCAATTGCAAATCACCCTGTCCACTCTTGAAAACAGCCTCAATCGGACGCGCAGGCTACAAGACATTGCCTACAAAATGCTAAATCTCACCTTGGGGTTGGACATCGAAACACTTATTGAATTGACCGATAACTTAGATGCGTTGACCATTCAAGACATGATGTATGATACGGAAGGTAAAACTTTTGATTTAGAAAACAACATCGATTTTAAAATAGCAAAAACCAACACACGATCACAAGAATTGTTACTCAAATTGGAAAAATCCAGGGCACTGCCAACACTCAATGCATCCCTAAATGGCGGCACAACTGCAAACAGCGATAGTTTTACTTTTTTGAGTAGCGGCAACGGCCAACGCTGGTTTGCCTCTTCGCTTTTTAATCTGAGCTTAAAAGTACCTCTATTCAGCAGCTTAGAACGTTCGGCAAAAACCAAACAAGCCAGAATTGCCCTGATGCAAGCTCAAACACAACAAAAAGAAACGGAACAAAGAATACGATTGAATTATGAAACTGCAAAAACCGATTTCCAATTCAGCGTAGAAACTTTTCAAACGAGTAAGAAAAATTTGAATTTGGCTGAACGAATCGAACACAAAAACCAAATCAAATTTAAAGAAGGTATCGCCTCCAGTTTTGAATTAACAGAAGCACAAAGGCAACTCTATACAGCTCAACAAAACTACCTACAAGCTATGATCGATGTCATCAACAAAAAAGCAGCATTAGAAACCATCGTGAACAAATAACAAAGAGAACTTTACATCAAATAAGTCATGAAAAAAATAATTTACACCCTGATAACAACCTTTTTACTGGTCGCTTGTGACGGCGGAAGCACACAATCGGTTGATAAACTTATAGAAGGCAAAAACCTCGACAAAATCAGACAAAAGAGAACGGACATCCTCTCCCGATACGACGCTTTGGGGGAAGATTTAATAAAATTGGACGAGGCTATTGGTCAGCTTGACACCCTGCAAAAAGTGCCGCTCGTGACAACAATCACGGTGACTGACACCCTTTTCAAACACTACATCGACTTGCAAGGAAATGTGGAAACCAAACAGAATATCGTCATTTATCCGGAATTTTCAGGCGTGCTTACAAAAGTGCTTGTACGAGAAGGACAGAACGTATCAAAAGGGCAAACTTTGGCTCTTATCGATGACGGCGGATTGCGCCAACAAATGCAACAGGCAGAAGCGCAAGCCACATTGGCACAAACCACTTTTGACCGTCAAAGCAGGCTTTGGGATCAAAAAATAGGCTCTGAAATCCAGTACCTGCAAGCTAAAACCAGCATGGAAGCACAGGCCAAATTGGTCGATCAACTCAAATCTCAATTGGCAAAAACCGCTGTAAAAGCATCTTTTTCAGGAGTTGTTGATGATGTCATCACAGACCAAGGTCAGGTGGTGATGAGCGGACAATCTCAATTGTTTAGGTTGGTAAACTTAGACGACATGTATGTGCAAGCAGATATACCGGAAAACTATCTTTCTAAGATAGTTATCAACAGCGAAGTACAGATAGAAATACCATCTTTAGGCAAAAGCTATGTCGGAAAAGTACGCCAAGTGGGTAATTTCATCAACCCGAACAACCGAAGCTTTTCCGTAGAAATCAGCGTTCCAAACCCGGATAAACTTCTAAGGCCTAATCAGATAGCAAAATTATTAATCAACGATTACACCAACCCGAATGGCATCCTCATCCCGGAAAACATCATCAAAGAAAACAGTTTGAACCAAAAAATAGCTTACGTTATTTCGAATACGGATACCCAAAATGAGGCCACAGTAACCGAAGTCAAATTGGAATTGGGCTATACCTCCGGGGTTTTTATCGAGGTCACTTCCGGATTGAAAGCCGGACAAAAAATTGTAGCAGAAGGGTCTAAAAACATCGAGAACCAACAAAGAGTCAAAATCATTCAATAACATTCGGTTTCCGATTCCAACCAATCATAAACATGGAAAATAATTCAGATAAAAAATTTGGCATATCCAATTGGGCCATAGACAACCGCATGACGGTCTATGTCATCATGGCCATTTTACTCATCGGCGGGCTCCTTTCCTATTACGGGATGCCGCGTGAGGCTTTTCCAGAAATCATCGAAACCAAAATATACGTCAGCTCAATAAATCCCGGAAATGCTGCCGAAGATGTGGAAAAATTCATCACCAAACCTTTGGAAGAAGAATTCAACAACATTGGAGGCGTAAACAAAATCACCTCTTCCACCTTTCAAGACTATTCACTCATCATCGCAGAATTTGATGAAGATGTTACCGTAGAAGAAGCCAAACAAAAAATAAAAGACAAGGTCGATCAGGTAAAAGCGGAATCGGAATGGCCTACGCTTGATGGAGGCGCGAAAGTGGAACCCACCATTTTTGATTTGAATATTTCAGAAGAACAACCCATTCTAAATGTAAACCTTACAGGCGATTTCCCGGTGGCAAAACTCAAGGAATTTGCCGAATACCTGCAGGACGAGATGGAGCGATTGCCCCAAATCAAAGAAGTACCTATCCGCGGTGCACAAGATAAAGAAATAGAAATAGCCGTCGATTTATACAAGATGACTGCCGCTAAAGTCAGTTTTGACGACATCATCAACGCGGTTAGCCGAGAAAACAAAACCATCTCCGGCGGAAATTTGCTTTCTAACGGTATTCGTAAAACCATCCGCGTGGAAGGTGAAATCGATGTGCCGGAAGAGTTAGAAAGTGTGGTAGTCAAAATGCAAGACGGTGTGGTTTATCTAAGAGATATCGCTGCCATTACCTTTAAAGAAAAAGAGAAAACTACCTATGCGCGCGAATTTGGCTATCCGGTTGTGATGCTCGATGTCAAGAAACGAAGCGGGCAAAACATGATTGAGGCAATTGAAAACATCAAAAAAGTTGTAGCGGCTTCTCAAGAAAACTTCCTGCCCAAAACTTTAAATATCAGTTATTCAAACGATCAATCTGTCAAAACCATCAATCAGGTGGATGACTTGGTGAACAACATCATCTTTGGGATTATTTTGGTTGTCGGAGTACTCATGTTCTTCCTCGGATTCAGAAATGCCCTCTTTGTAGGATTTGCCATTCCGATGTCGATGTTTATGTCCTACATCATACTTTCCTCCTTGGGTTTTACACTCAACACCATGGTGCTTTTTGCCTTGGTGATGGGGCTTGGCATGTTGGTTGACAACGGTATAGTGGTAGTCGAAAATGTCTATTCACTGATGAGCCAAGGCATGTCGCGAAAAGAAGCTGCCAAACAAGGCGTTGGTGAAATTGCCTGGCCTATTATTGCATCGACGGCGACTACTTTAGCGGCATTTTTCCCGTTGGGCTTGTGGCCCGGCACAATGGGTAAGTTTATGATTTATTTTCCCATCACCCTCTCGGTCGTCTTGTTTTCTTCCCTTTTTGTTGCGCTGATTATCAATGCAATGCTCACTTCTGCTTTTATGAAAACGGTGGAAGGTGAAATCTCTAAAAAGAGGCTGATTCGCACCAGCGGAATTTTGTTTTTTATCGGTTTTGCCATTTGTGTTTTAGGATGGATGAAAAACACCGCTGCGCTTCGGGGCTTCGGTAACCTAGCTATGTTTATCGCTATCATGCTCTGGGTTTACAAATTTGTTTTGTTCAAAGCCCAACGTCATTTTCAGAACGTGATTTTGGCCAAAATGGAAAATGCTTATCAGCAGTTTTTGAAATTCGCCCTTCGTGGTAAGAATGCCTACTATTTCTTTTTCGGAACAGTTGGGTTGCTTTTTTTGTCTTTTATTATAGTTGGGATTGCTCAACCCAAAGTAGATTTTTTCCCTGACAATCAACCCAATCAAATCCTGGTATATATTGAATTTTCGGAAGGAACAGACATCACCAAAACCAACGATTTTACTAAACAGATAGAAAACAAAGTCTATGAAGTTGTCAAAAAGTATGAAGATGCGAATACTTACAACTATTTAGTCGAGTCGGGGGTGGCGCAAGTTGGTGAAGGTTCCGGCAATCCGCAAACGGACGGCGGTTCGCAAGCCGAGATGCCTCATCGCTCCAAAATAACCATCTCGCTCCGCGAATTCAAGTTCAGAAAAGGAGTCAAAAGCAGCCATCTGATGACTGAAATCAGGGAAGCTGTCAAAGGCAATCCGGGGGTTTCGATTATCGTTGAAAAAGATCCGGTCGGTCCGCCGGCGGGTTATCCGGTCAACATCGAGTTAGCCGGCGAAGATTATGACTTGATGCTCAAAGAAGCTGTTCGGCTCAAAGATTTTATCAACAAGAAAAATGTGGCGGGGCTTGAAGAAATCAAAATAGACATTAACCATGCCAAACCTGGCCTCAAGGTCTCTGTAGATCGTAAAAAAGCAGGTGAATTTGGTGTGACTACTGCACAAGTCGGATCCACCATCAGAAGATCTGTATTTGGCGAGAAAGCTTCTACTTACAAAGCAATAAAAGACGATTATGAAATCAATGTACGTCTCAATGAAACGCAGCGATACAATGAAAATGCAGTTTTCAACCAACCCGTCACTTTTCGTGACCAAGCTACCGGACAACTCAAGCAAATCCCGATTTCAGCTTTGGTCAGCAAAGAATCGAACACCACCTTCAACGCCATCAAACGGAAAAACCTCAAACGCATCATCACGGTTTATTCCAATGTATTGGAAGGTGCCAACGCAAATGAAATCGTGCAACAACTCAAAACGGAGTTGAAAGAATATAAAATGCCAGCTAACATTACTTTGAACTTTACCGGTGAGCAAGAAGAACAATCCAAAAATATGGCATTCCTTTTTAAAGCGCTGTTGACTGCCATCGGTGGGATTATGCTTATTTTGGTGGCACAATTCAACTCCATCAGCAACCCGCTGATCATTCTTACAGCCGTTATTTTAAGCTTTATCGGTGTGTTTTTGGGATTGATTATTTTCCGAATGGATTTTATCATCATCATGACCATGATGGGCATCATTTCGCTGGCGGGAATCGTGGTGAACAATGCCATCGTGCTGATTGACTATACCTTGTTACTCATCGACAGAAAACGGCTTACTTTGCATTTGGCAAATGATGCTTTGCTGACACGGGAACAATATTTTGAGGTTATTGTAGCCGGAGGAAAATCCAGGTTGCGGCCCGTTTTGCTCACGGCCATCACCACTGTATTGGGCTTAATACCTTTGGCGATTGGCCTGAACATTGATTTCTTCTCACTCTTTATCAACTACGATCCGAGAATCTATATCGGCGGGGATAACGTGATTTTTTGGGGACCGCTCGCGTGGACGGTTATCTTCGGGCTTACTTTTGCTACTTTTTTGACTTTGGTGATTGTCCCGGTGATGTTTTATTTGGTCAACCGGGCAAAAATCAGGGTTTCTAAGAAAAAGAGTTGATGAAAAATGATGCTTACTAAAATGTAGATGAAGTTTGCGTTAGGGATAGAAGTGGAAATCCTTTTTTTGGGCTTTTCTGCCCAAAAAAAGATTGGAACGGATAGCCCGCCCCCCTTGTTAGCGGGGGGAACGCCCAAATTATATTGTTTTTGCGGAAACAATTTAGTGTCTAAAATTCAGCGTTTTTTGGTGTCCTAGGATACGGAATCACGTCTCTGATGTTGCCCATGCCGGTGACAAACTGTACCAATCGCTCAAATCCCAACCCGAAGCCGCTGTGTACGGCGCTGCCGTAGCGTCTCAAATCTAAGTACCACCACAATTCTTTTTCGTCTATCCCCAAATCGGCGATTTTTTGTTGAAGTACGTCCAAGCGTTCTTCACGTTGTGAACCACCGACAATTTCGCCAATCCCGGGGAACAAAACATCCATGGCGCGAACGGTTTTTTTATCTTCATTTAACCGCATATAAAAAGCTTTTATTTTTGCGGGATAATCAAACAAAATCACCGGGCATTGAAAGTGTTTTTCAACCAAAAACCGCTCGTGTTCGCTTTGCAAATCGGCTCCCCATTCGTCGATTAGATACTTGAATTTTTTCTTTTTGTTGGGAGTCGAGTTTCTGAGAATTTCGATGGCTTCTGTATAGGTAAGACGGACAAAACGGTTGTTGACAACGAAGGCTAACTTGTCTAAAAGTTTCAGTTCGCTGCGTTCTTGTTGCGGTTTGGTTTTTTCTTCTTCCAAAAGCCGGTTTGCTAAGAATGTCAAGTCTTCAGCACAATTTTTAACGGCGTAGTCAACGACATATTTGATAAAATCTTCGGCCATATCCATGTTAGCATCCAAATCGTAAAAGGCCATTTCCGGCTCAATCATCCAAAACTCGGCCAAGTGGCGAGAGGTATTTGAGTTTTCGGCACGAAAAGTGGGTCCGAAAGTATAAACTTTGCCCAAAGCCATGGCATAGGTTTCTGCTTCCAGTTGTCCGGAAACGGTCAGGTTGGTTTCCTTGCCAAAAAAATCTTCGGTGTAATCGATTTTACCATCTTTTGTGAGTGGCGGTGATTTAGGGTCGAGCGCGGTCACGCGAAACATTTCGCCGGCTCCTTCTGCGTCTGATCCTGTGATAATAGGTGTGTTGACATAAAAGAAACCGTTCTTTTGAAAGTATTGATGCACAGCGAAAGCCAAAACCGAGCGCACGCGCATCACGGCAGCGAAGGTGTTGGTGCGAACCCGGAGATGGGCGTTTTCCCTTAAAAATTCGAGTGAGTGTTTTTTGGGCTGAATGGGATAGGTGTCGGCATCTGAATCACCTAAAATAGTAATGTCTGACACTTTTAATTCTACTTTCTGACCCTTGCCTTGACTCTCTTCCAGACTTCCTTTGACTTGGATACAAGCTCCGGTAGTGATTCGTTTCAGAATTTCGGAACTGGTTTGATCAAAATCGATGACGCACTGCATATTTTGTAGAGTCGATCCATCGTTCAGTGCGATGAAACGATTGCTTCGGAAGGTGCGAACCCATCCGTTGATTTTTACATCCTGTTGAAGCGGCGACAGGGTCAAAAGCTCTTTTACAGTTAACTGCATGATAAAAGGTTGTTTTAAAAGTTGCAAAGATACTCGATACAACAGTCTAAACAAATAGGGAATAAATAGATACAATGGGTTTTTGAAAATCTTTTGAAACTGTGAAAATATACCCACGATTGGGGATTGTGTAACACTAAAGGCAAGGTTACTTTTACAAAGTGAATTGTTCTCTATTTGTTTGGTTTGGATTAATTATTTGGATAAAATTCCCGCTTTCATAGGCGGGAATTTTATTGTTAATTTTTTGCACATCTCTTATGCGCAAACGATTGATGAATACTTGAAATGTATGTTATATTGACCAAAAAAGTAAATTTATCAAAAATTAACCTTTATTTAGTTTTATATTAACTCATATATTCTTCATAAATCTATTAATTTGATTAATATAGAACATAATAAGGAAAAGTGCGATGATATATTAACCGATATATAATTCTACTTTTGTTTTATTAATTTGAAATAACTTTAAAATTATAATTATGGCACTTAAAAAGCAATTTTTGAAGAGTAAGCCGGTTTGTAAGGTGACATTTGATTTGTCTGCTGAGCAAGTGGGTGATGCTAAGAAAGTATCGGTTGTTGGTGATTTCAATGACTGGAAAGAGAAAAAAGGTTTGGTTTTGAAAAAATTAAAAGATGGTGGATTCAAAGGAGCCATCGATTTGGCCGTAGGTGCTGAATATCAATTCAGGTATTTGGTTGACGGTGAAAAATGGATCAATGATGACCAAGCTGACAAATACGTGAGCAGCGGTGTGTCTTTTGATGACAACTCTGTCGTCTGCGTATAGTTTACATTGTTCTTAAAGTTTTTGTCTGACAGCGACCGCAGTTTTTGTGGCCGCTGTTTTTTTATACATTTACCAGATATTTTTTACCCTTTCATGAGGAAATTAGCCAATTCAGAGTTGGGACGATTAGATGCC
The DNA here is from genome assembly GCA_002790195.1 of Flavobacteriales bacterium CG_4_9_14_3_um_filter_40_17. Taxonomy (GTDB): domain Bacteria; phylum Bacteroidota; class Bacteroidia; order Flavobacteriales; family Flavobacteriaceae; genus UM-FILTER-40-17. The sequence continues at coordinate 5,612 of PFUR01000040.1, read as the reverse complement.
GCGGCATTTAGGGAATCCGAAAAAACGCCCATCATCATTCTGTTAGACAATGTGAGAAGTCTATATAATGTAGGGGCTGTTTTTCGGACGAGCGATGCCTTTTTGATTGAAAAAATATATCTCTGTGGCATCACCGGCACACCGCCGAACAAAGAAATTCGAAAAACTGCCTTAGGCGCAACCCAAACCGTGGCATGGGAGTACGCCGAAAATACTTTGGATGTTGTGAAGAAGTTGAAGCAAGAAGGTGTAATCATCGCCTCTATCGAACAAGCGGTAGGAGCAATCATGTTGCAAAACCTCAGACCCGAAGCCGATAAGAAAGTAGCCCTTGTTTTCGGAAATGAGGTGAAAGGTGTTGATCAAAAGGTGGTTAATGCATCAGATATGGTGATAGAAATCCCTCAATTCGGCAGCAAACATTCGCTCAATATCTCGGTCAGTGTGGGAATGGTGGTTTGGGATTTGTTTTCAAAAATGACTTATCGGTAATTAGCTATTTGATCGATAATGGCCAAATAGTCTTTTCGGTTGTTGACAAAATCCATTTCTGACACGTCGATAATCAACACTTTCGATTTGTCTTTAAATTTAATGAAATCGACGTAGCCTTGATGTATTTTTTCTAAATAATCAGACTGTATTTTTTGTTCATACGAGCGACCTCGTTTTCGGATGTTATCCAAAAGCCGATGGGTGTTTTGATAAAGATAAACGTATAAATCCGGCTTGACGGCTTCTTTGTAAATGATGTTGAAAAACTTTTGATACAACTGAAATTCATCTTCCGCCAAGGTGATTTTTGAAAAGATAAGCGATTTGTAGATGTCATAATCCGAAATCATAAAATCTGAAAACAAACTGAGTTGGCCCACATCGTCCGAAAATTGTTGGTAACGGTCGGCTAAAAAAGACAATTCCAACGGGAAAGCATAGCGATGTTGATCGTCATAAAATTTGGGTAAAAACGGATTGTCTGCATAGCGTTCGAGCATCAGTTTACCAGCGAAATCCTGCGAGATCCGCGTCGCTAAGCTCGTTTTCCCGGAACCAATGTTTCCTTCTATGGCGATGTAATTGAATCGATGAAAAGGATATTGAGACTTGGGATTGGTGAGTTTAAAATCGGTTTTTTTGATTTTCGTTTGAAAAACAGCTTGTTCAAACAGCTCCCTGATAGTTTTTCCAATTACCGGATGCATAAAACCGGGGGCGATTTCCATCAAAGGATATAGAACAAAATCTCTGTTATGCAATTCGGGATGAGGCAATTGCAGATTTTCATTTGCAATAATCTTTTGATCAAAAAACAACAAATCAATATCGATGATGCGCGCCTGATAGCCTTTTTCGATTGAACGTACGCGCCCCATGTCTTTTTCAATTTCCAAACAAAGTTGCAATACCTCATCTTCTGTCAATCGGGTTGACACTTCGACACAGCAGTTCAAAAAATCGTCGCTTTGGAAACCCCAAGATTCGCTTTGAAAGACAGAGGAAAGCTTTGTATTCGTACCGATTCTTTTAAAAATAGCTTGCACGGCAACTTGCAAATTCTCTTCACGGTTGCCTACATTGCTCCCAAGCGAAAGAAATAAACCCTGTGTTGAAACTGCCATTTTGACGAACTGAGAATATAGGTAAACGAAGTGTTAACGATAAACTTTATTGATGGGCAAAGTAACTAAAAGAAAATCACTTTCAGTTATATTTGTGCAAAATTGCTCACCAAAAAAGTTTGCTATGACGCACCAAGACTCCAAAAAAGCCTATCAAATCTTTTTGATTATGGCGGCTGTATTTATCACCTCGTTGGTAGTTTCAAATCTTATTTTTCAAAAATTTGTTTCGGTCAATTTCTTCGGAATCTACACTTTTGAAATTTCGGTCGGTATTTTGCCTTACCCCTTGACTTTCCTCATTACAGACATCATCTCGGAAGTCTATGGTAAAAAAATGGCACAAAGTGTAGTCACAGCCGGTATTTTTGCTTCACTTTTTTCGCTTATCTTTGTGTATGCGGGTAGTGCAGTCAGTGCCACCGACTGGTCGCCTATTGACAACGCCTTATATGCCAAAGTTTTTGGCGCAACGGCAATTGCGGTGTTTGCTTCGATGATGGCTTATCTGGCGGCTCAGTACATTGACATTCAGATATTTCATTTTTGGAAGCGCATAACCAAAGGTAGAATGCTTTGGGTGCGAAATAATTTCTCGACCATTACGTCTCAATTCATAGACACTTCTACTGTTTTATTGTTGCTGTGTAGTTTTGGCAAGATAGAATGGTCGCGTTTTGACGATTTGCTGCTGAGCGGGTTTCTATTTAAAGTATTGATGGCACTTTTAGACACGCCTTTCTTTTATGTTTGTGTACATCTCTTCAACAAACGTTTCGAACTCAAAAGAGGTGAAGAATTAAATTTAAACGTTACTTAAATAAAATCGAAATGAAACGCAAAAAAATTTTAAAAATAACCGGAATAAGCCTGCTTATTTTGTTGCTTATTTTGATGGTTACCCCTTTTCTTTTCAAAGGAAAGATTGAAAGCATGCTCAAAAAAGCAATCAATGAGCAAGTCAATGCCAAATTCGATTTTAGTGAAGTCGATTTGAGCCTCCTCCGCAGTTTTCCCAAGGCTTCTCTGCTAATTTCAGATTTATCGCTTATCAACAACGCACCCTTTGAAGGAGATACACTGTTGATCGCACAAAAAATTTATCTGACGTTCTCTCTTTCACAATTGTTTAAAAGTGATGGCATGGCCATCGATGCCTTTCAGGTTGACCACGCTTTTATCAACATCAAAATAGATTCTTTGGAACGCGCAAATTATGACATCGAAAAGCAATCAACCGCTTCAAGCAGCAAAGAGGCGAAACCGAAGAAAGCATCTTCCTTCCGTTTGGATTTGAGCGAGTACGAAATCTCACACTCACGACTCAACTACTTAGATGAAAGTGCAAAAATGCATTTGCGGTTGGATGATTTTCAACATTCAGGAAGCGGCAATTTGTCTGCCGTCAATTCACTTTTGAAAACCAAAACCCAATCCTTGGTATCATTTGAGTTTGGCGAAATCAATTATTTCAACCAAGCTAAAGTATCCCTCGATGCCGATTTGGGAATTGATTTGGAAAATCAGAAATACACTTTTCAGGAAAACAAGACTCTGATTAACCAGCTTCCCTTGGTTTTTGAAGGATTTGTGCAGTTGGTTGACGAAGGACAAAACATCGATCTTAGTTTCAAAACGCCATCTTCATCGTTTAAAAATTTCTTAGCCATCATACCAGAAGAATATGCCAAAAACATCGAAAACGTGGAGACGCAGGGAGACTTTGTCGTGCAGGGAACCGTCAAAGGTATTTCAGATGACACCCACATTCCGCATTTAGACATTAGGATAGCTTCTGACAAAGCGTCTTTCAAATATCCCGAATTACCCAAAAAGGTGGAAGATATTTACATCAAAATGGACATCAAAAACGAAACCGGATTGGTCGAAGACACCTACATCAAATTGGATACACTTTGCTTTCGAATCGACCAAGACGTGTTCAGAGCCAATGCCCGTTTGTCCAATTTGGCTGAAAATATGGCTGTCAAAACCCATATAGACGGAAAAATTGATTTATCAAAAGTATCGCAAGCCTATCCGATAACCATGCAAACCCCTCTACAAGGCATTGTGGCAGCCAACTTGAAGGCTTCTTTTGACAAAAATGCCATCGAACACAACGAATACCAACGCATCGAATCCAACGGCAATCTTTCCCTCTCAGATTTTGTCTATCAATCGGACGCATTCCCCAATCCAATCAAAATTTCGCAGGCAAAAATAGTGTTCAATCCCGGCCGCATCCGGCTCACACAATTTGATGCAACTTCGGGGAAAAGCGACATCAAAGCTTCCGGAAATTTGGATAACTTATTCGGATTCTTATTCGCGGACACCGAACTCAAAGGGGATTTTGACCTGAGTTCAAATTCTTTCGCGGTCAGCGATTTTATGGATGAAGAAGTAACAGCTGAAAACAAACAAACAGAGGAAAAAAGCTCTGAGGAAAACAAAACAACTGAAGAAGGGTTTAAAATCCCCAAACTAATCAACGCGGTGGTCAATGTGAGTGCCAATCAGGTTTTATATGACAATTTAACGCTTAAAAACGTCAGAGGGAAAGCAATCATCAAAGACCAAAAAATCACTTTTGACAATGTGGCTTCCGACATTTTTGGTGGCAAATTGGGTTTGGCCGGCGATGTGTCCACCCAAAACGAAACCCCCGATTTCAACATGAAACTCAATGTGCAAGAGTTTGACATTCCGCAGGCTTTCAAAGGCTTGGATTTGTTTCAAAGCCTGACACCGCTCGCAGCAGCTTTGACCGGAAGGCTCAATTCATCGATCGATTTGTCCGGCAAGCTCGATAAAGATTTTGCCCCCGATTTAAACTCCCTTACCGGCAATTTACTGGCAAGCCTGCTCAATGCTAAAATGAGCCCCGAGAAAACCGCGTTGATGTCATCGCTTTCGTCATCCCTCAACTTTTTGGATTTCAGCAAGCTAAACCTGAATGATTTAAAAGCGCATCTCGACTTTAAAGACGGTATGGTCACCGTAAAACCCTTTCAAATCAAGTATCAGGACATCGCCATTAACGTGTCGGGCACACATGGTTTTGACAAGAAAATGAATTATAAAGCAACTTTCAATGTACCAGCAAAATATTTTGGAAGTCAGGCAAGCGACTTATTAGCCAACCTCAGTGGAAGCGATGCTAAAAACCTGACCGTTCCTGTAACTGCTTTGATAGGAGGTACTTTTGACAATCCATCGGTAAATACGGATATGCAAAGTGCCATTTCAAATCTGGCCACGCAAATAGCCAATAACCAAAAACAAAAATTGATTAACCAAGGAACCGGTGCGTTGGGCAATTTGTTGGGAGGCAACAAATCCGTAAACGACAGCATCAAAAAAGACAGCACCACGACGAAAAAACCGGTGGAAGAAGCCGCCAAAAGTTTGATAAACAATATTTTTGGAAATAGAAAGAAGAAGAAAGACACGGTGAATTGAGCCGGTATTAGGACTCATTTTAGGCAGTCTTAATTTTCTTCTACTCGATTAATTCAGCCCGAATCGCTTTTGCGACAGTTTCATATACTTCGTCAGGAAATGATTTTTTATCGGTAAAATCCATGTCGGCGATACTGTTGAGCGGAATCAAATGAATGTGAACGTGTGGCACTTCAAGCCCGATGACAGCCAAGCCAACGCGTTTGCAGGGAACGGCTTTTTCGAGTGCAACAGCAATCTTACGGCTGAAAAGGAGCAAATCGGTGTAAGTCTTTTCATCCAAATCGAATAGTTTGTCGGACTCTTGCTTGGGAATGCAAATGGTATGTCCTTTCGCGGCAGGGAACACATCTAAAAAAGCCATAAAACGATTGTCTTCGGCTATTTTGTAACACGGGATTTCCCCGTTGACTATTTTGGTGAATATACTGGGCATGGTGGTTTTAGTTTAAAAGATTTTCAGATATTGATATGGTTAAATAGTTTATTCCAACAGCACTTTTTCTTTCTTTGGATATTTCACTTCAA